>CAMNHX010000026.1 GCA_946539945.1 uncultured Desulfobulbus sp.
AACGCAACGAACAGCACACATTTGAAGTGTTGCCAAGACGCTGGGGCGTCGCACGAAGTTTCGCTTGGCTGGAGAAAACTCGTAGGCTCTGGAAGAATTGTGAACGCCTCCTCAACACCAGACTACAATTTGTCCTCATCGCTTTCATTCTCAAAAGATTATCAACAGGTTCTGAAGACCGGGGCTTTCAAGCTGTGCTACGGTAGAGCAGAACGCGAAGGAAGCAGGAGGAAAACAGGTTTTGCCTTTACAGGCCAGGCACAATTACTGTACCTGGCCCTTTCTGTCTGCGGTTTGCGACAGAACACCGCCTTGTTCAGAACTGGACTTCCTTGAAGAGCTTGATGGGTTGGGTGCTGGAGCACAGTGCCTGCAGTTTGGGAAAGATGGTGTTGAAATGCGCGGTCGCACCGTGATAGTCAACCGCTGCCTGATCCTTCCAGGTCTCAATAAAGGCCAGAACGCAGGGATCAGCCACGTTCTGGTTCAATGTGTAGATGATATTGCCCTCCTCTGCGGTGGACTTGTCCACCAACTCTTTGGCCGTAGCCAGAAAGGTGTCCAGACATTCGGGTTTGACAGTCATTTCAGCAATAATTTTGATGTTCATCGGCTCACCTCATTTTTGAGTTTTTCCCTTTTCCGGGTTGGCCTTGCAGCGCAGGCACAGGCTGAAGCAGGTATGCGCCTTCTGGTTACGCCTTCTTCTCTTCCAGCGTCTTTTCCTGCTTCAGCGCATCCACAAAGCGATCAATTTTCTCCATTTCTGTCGGAATGTCAATGCGCTGTGGACAGTGGGGCACACAACGCCCGCAAGCGGTGCAGTGATCCGCCTGACGGAGTTTGGGCACGCTGCGGTCGTACCCAACCAGAAAGGCCCGGCGTGCGGCTTGGTAACGGGCGTCGTGGATATTTTCCACGTAGTTTTCCTCGCTCACGCAACGGTTGTAGTGTTCAAAGATGGTCGGGATGTCCAGCCCGTAGGGACAGGGCATACAGTACTGGCAGGTGTTGCAGGGAATGGTCTTGAAACCCACCATAACCTGGGCCACAGTCTCCAGCATATCCAGTTCTGCCGGATTCAGAGGCCGGTGCGGGGAATAGGTCGCGATGTTTTCCCGCAAATGTTCCCGGAAGGTCATGCCAGAGAGTACGGTCAGTACGCCCTCATGGTGTCCGGCGTAGCGCAAGGCCCACGCTGCTGGTGTGGCTTCGGGATCAGCCTCCTTGAGAATCCGCAGGGCCTTGCGGTTGCCGTTCATGTTGGCCAACCTGCCGCCCAGAAGCGGCTCCATGATCACGGCGGGAATCTTCCTTTTCCACAGTTCTCCGTACAGGTATTCGGCGTTGCTGTTTCTGGTGTTCACCTCCTTGGCGTGCTTCCAGTCAATGTAGTTGAGCTGGATCTGCACGAAATCCCAGTCCACGCCCATGGCAAGCGCGTGATCAAAAACCGCGATGTCGCCGTGATAGGAGAAACCCAGGTTGCGGATGCGGCCTTTTTCCCGCTGTTCCAGAAGAAAGTCCAGAATGCCGTTGTCCATGTAGCGCGTGTTGAAGACCTTCATGGCGTCGTCGCCCATGCCAATGCCGTGCAGGAGCATGTAGTCAATCATCTCCACCTGCAAGTCCTTGAAGGACTGCTCATACATGGCAATGGAACCCTCACGGGACCAGTCGCTTTCCGTGAAGTTGGACAGCTTGGTGGCGATGAAATATTTGTCCCGGGGAAAGGGCTTGAGCGCAATGCCCAGAACCTTTTCCGACTGTCCTTGGGCATAGCGGGGCGAGGTATCAAAGTAGTTGACCCCGTACTCCAGAGCCTCGGCCACCAGCGAGTTGACCAGTTCCTGATCAATGGCCGCAGTTGATCCGCGCTGGAGCGCCTTGTGGTCCACCGTGGGCAGGCGCATCATGCCAAAGCCCAGAAGCGAGACCTTTTCGCCCTTTTTGTTGGTGCGGTAGCTCATCTGGCCGGGCTTGGGCATGAGACTGGTCCTGTCGCCTTTTTCTGTCTCGCATCCGCTGACAGACAGGCTGGCGACCGCTGCCGCACCGAGGCCAGCCATTTTGATGAAATCCCGACGGTTCCACTTCTGCTGTTCTCGCTCTTCGCTCATGGTCGATCCCTCCTTGTCGTCTCCTGATTGTCGTTCCTGTTTTCCGCTTCGCTGTTGCCTGTTCAGTTGACGCGGTGGACTTCAAAGCCGTCCACGTGGATGGCACTCACGGGGCGCACCGGGCAGACGTATTCGCAGGCCCCGCAGCCGATGCAGCGCTCTGTGTCCACAGCCGGAACCCGTGCCTCCTTGCCGTTCGGAGTTTTGTAAGCAACCAGGGTGATGCTGCCGTTGGGACAGCGGCGCTCACAGGTGTTGCACTTGTCGCCCCCGGTTGCAGGTAGGCACAGGCTTTTGTTCCAGATTGCCACTCCGGTACGGATGCTGCTCTTTTCAGCCTTGCCGATACGCTGGATCGCGCCAGTGGGACAGACCTCGGTGCAGCGTGTGCATTCCGGGCGACAGGAGCCACGCTCAAAAAACATCTCTGGCTGCATGAAACCAGACAGGGTGGCAGAAGGCCGTAGCACCTCGTTGGGGCACACAGCCACGCAGAGTTGGCAGCCAGTGCAGCGCGTGGTGAAGTTTTTTTGACTGCGTGCACCTGGAGGGCGTACCGGCAAGGTGCGTTTGGGACTGTGTCTGGGCTTGAGTTCAGCCAGCCCGCCGTCGGTCCGGTGTTCGCCAGTCGCACTTGCCTGCGCTGCTGTTCCTGCTGTTGCCAGAAAGGCGGCAGACAGGCTCAAAAGAAAACCGCGTCGGGTCGGGGAAACTGCGGCAAGCGGCACGGAAAGAGAGGAGCGCGGCAAGCCAGCTTCCCCGCTTGCACTGGCGCTCACCGCAGAATCTGGCTCTGCCTGTCCGGTCCCGTGCCTCTGCAACCTGTGCGCATAGCGGATGGCCCCTTTGGGACAGGTGTCCATGCAGTTCATGCAGGCCACGCAACGGCTCAAGTCCACGCTTTGCGTCGCAATATCGATGCAGGCAGCCTTGCACCCCTGTTCGCAGGTCCGGCAGCGCACGCATTTTCCGCTGTCCAGAACCGGTCTGAACCAGGCAAAATGCGCCAGAAAACCCAGAACCGTACCAACCGGACAGAAGGTGTTGCACCAAGTCCGACCACCGCGCCAGGTGAGCAGAACGATCAGCACCGTAAACACACAGGCCAGCGCAAAGGTGGGCACACTGGGGATGAAGAGGTCTTTTGCGGAAAAGGCATAGGAGTTGACCTGTTCAGCGCAGTAGGCCAGCAGGTTGTTGCCTGCCCGGTACAGAGGGGCAAGCAGGTTCTGCGCCATGCGGCCATAACTGCTGTAGGGCGCGAGCAGGAGCGCCAGAGAGTGCGCACCCAAGACGCTCAAGAGGATAAAGGAGGTCAGCACGACAAGGCGCAGGCTGTTTTTGGGTCTGGTGAAGCGGTAGGGGGTCTTTTTCCCGCGCCGGGTCAGCCGGGCCACAATGTCCTGAAAGACGCCCAGCGGGCAGAGAACCGAGCAGTAGATGCGGCCAAAGGTGAGCGTCAGGATCACCAGCAGCGCCACCACCCCGACGTTCAGCGCCATGATCGCAGGAATGAGCTGGAGGCGCGGCATCCAACCCAGGAGTTTTTGTGCCGTGTCTGTCACATCGACAAACAGGAACGTGATACCAAGGAAAAAAATCGTGGCCAGGATAATCCGTGTCTTTTTCAACATCCTCTTTGCCTCCCCTGAAACAAAAAGCGCACAAGCCAAAAGGTTTGTGACTATACCTGAACGAGTCTGGTTGGCCCTGCCTGATCCTGCCTGATTCTTGCCTGAATGTCCTGAAGTGCGGGAGACGCATGGCAGACAGCCCCTTGGATTCCAGGAACTGCTTCCTGCGCTTTTCTTGGACAAATCTAGGGATATTGCGGAATGTTCGGGGAACTGTCGTTATCCCGGCTTCCAGGGCAAAGGCCACCAGCTGAACTGATTGCATGGACATCCCCGGCAACATACAGTACAGTGCATCCTGCTTGCTGTATGTATCTGCGGTCTTTCCCGTGACCTGTCAGTATTCGGCAAATGGATCAGGTATCCACACCCGGACAGACGCAGCTCACGGTATCTTCAGCGCTTCGCGCTTCAGAATGACTTCCAGCGAAGCGGGAAAGTCGTAGAAAGACAAAGCGGAAACGCTCTAAAGGCAGGACTTGCCCGGATCGCCTGTGAAGTGAGTGGAGCAGTCATGCCGCCAGCAGCAGGAACCCGTCGAAGTGATTCAGGAGCAAGACAGCACTTTTGCATCACTTCGATGGGTTCCTGTTGCAACAAGACCGCCCTGAAAACAGGTCCTACTTTTTGCCGCAAGATTTCCCAAGAGGGAGAGACAGTGCGGCATTCTGGTTCTCCCGAAGCGCCGGGAGCGAGGCAAGAAAACAGTGGAGTGTTGTTTATTTTCTCTTTCCTTTTTCATACAGGAGAACTTCATGTCCAGCGAGACCAAAAAAACCCCTAAAACCACCAACCAAGCAGAAACCACATCCAAGGCAGCTCCTGCCAAGACAACCCGCCGCAAGACCACCGGCACAACCAAGGCTGCTTCCGCTCCAAGCACAACCCGAACCAGTTCCAAGATGACAGCAGCTGCCAAAGTCCCGGAAAGCGCTGATCCGCCCATCCCTGAAAAGACCTCGGACATGGTGCGCTATCTGGAGAGCGGCAAGAAAGAAAGCGATCCCAACGCTGCCCAGAACAGCCATTACGACATCCTCTTCAAGGGCAGCCAAATTGATCTCCTGCGCACCACCATCCGCCACCACATCATGAGCTTTCAGGGACGCGATCCAGACCGCGCCGGCAATGTGGATACCTACCGCGCCCTGGCCTACACGCTCCGCGATGCGCTCATGTACAAGTGGATCAAGGGCCAGAAGACCCTGTACGCCCATGCCAAAAAGCGCGTCTATTACCTGTCTCTGGAGTTTCTGGTGGGACGCTCGCTTTCCAATGCGGTCATCAATCTGGGCCTGCAGTCGCCCCTGAACAGGGCGCTGAAGGAACTTGGCGCAGACCTGGAAGACCTGCAAAGCCGCGAGGAAGATGCTGCTCTGGGCAACGGCGGTCTGGGGCGACTGGCTGCCTGCTTTCTGGACTCCATCGCCACTCTGGGTATTCCAGCCTATGGCTACGGCATTCTCTACGACTACGGCATCTTCCATCAGCGCATTGTGGACGGCTATCAGGTGGAAACCCCGGACAGTTGGCTCCGTACCGGTTCGCCCTGGCTCTATGAGCGCAGCCATTTCATGTATCCGGTCCAGTTCGGGGGGCGGGTCCACAGCTACATTGACTCCAAGGGCCAGTACCGGTCCCGCTGGGTGGATGCGGACATTGTCATGGCCATGGCCTGCGATATGCTCGTGCCAGGCTACCAGAACGACCATGTCATCAATATGCGCCTCTGGCGGGCCAAGGCTTCCCGCGAACTGGACCTCAAGAGTTTCAACGCGGGTGACTATGTAAGCGCAGTGCAGAACAAGGTCAAGTCCGAGACCATCTCCAAGGTGCTCTACCCCAGTGACGACATTGCCGAAGGCCAGCTTCTGCGGCTCCGGCAGCAGTACTTTTTTGTGGCAGCCACGCTGCAGGACGTGATGCGGCGCTACCGCAAGACCAACAAGACCTTTGAGGACTTTCCGAACCAGGTGGCCATCCAGTTGAACGACACTCACCCGGCCATTGCCATTCCTGAACTGATGCGCCTGCTTCTGGATATTGAAGGCCAGACCTGGGAGCTGGCCTGGGATGTGTGCGTGAAAACCTTTGCCTACACCAACCACACCCTCATGCCCGAGGCCCTGGAAACCTGGACCGTGGAGATGTTTGGCAAACTCCTGCCCCGGCATCTGGAGATCATCTACGAGATCAACCGCCGCTTCCTTTTGGAAGTCGCTGAACGCTACCCGGGCAACCTGCGCCGCATTCAGGAAATGTCGCTCATTGAGGAAGGCCCGGTGCGCAAGATCCGCATGGCCAATCTGGCGATTGTGGGCAGCCATTCCATCAACGGTGTGGCTGCGCTGCACACCGAACTGCTGAAGGAACACCTGTTCCGCAACTTCAGCGAGATGTACCCGGAACGCTTCAACTCCAAGACCAACGGCATCACGCCCCGGCGCTGGCTGCTCTGTGCCAACCCGGAACTGGCTGCCCTGATTGGCGAGAAGATCGGCATGGACTGGGCTACAGACCTGGACAAACTGCGCGATCTGGAGCAGTTTGCCGATGACCACGAGTTCCAGAAGCGCTGGCAGGAGGTCAAGCGCGCCAACAAGGTCAAACTGGCGACCATCATCAGGCAACGCTGCCACGGTCTGGAGGTGAACCCGGACTCCCTCTTTGACATTCACGTCAAGCGTATTCACCAGTACAAGCGGCAACTCCTGAACGTCCTGCACGTCATCTATCTGTACCAGCAGTTCGTGGCCCACCCGAACAGCGGACGCCAGCCGCGCACTGTCATTTTTGCGGGCAAGGCCGCGCCGTCCTACCACCGCGCCAAACTCATCATCAAACTCATCAACTCTGTGGCTGAAGTGGTGAACAAGGATCCTCGCGTGGCCGGACAGCTCAAGGTGGCCTTTGTGCCGAACTACAGTGTTTCCCTGGCTGAACGCATCATCCCTGCCGCAGACCTTTCCGAGCAGATCTCCACTGCGGGAACCGAGGCTTCAGGCACAGGCAACATGAAGTTTGCCCTGAACGGTGCGCTCACCATTGGCACGCTGGATGGGGCCAATGTGGAAATCCGGCAGGAGGTGGGCGAGGAGAATATCTTTATCTTTGGCATGACCGCCGAAGAGGTGGAGAGCGAGAAGCGGGTGAAATCGCGCACACCTGCGCAGATCTGCGAGAAAAACCCGGAAGTGCGGGCGATTGTGGAAGCCATTGCCAATGGTGCGTTCAGCAACGGCGACAAAAACCTGTTCCGCCCTCTGGTGGACGACCTGATGAGTGAACATGACCCTTATCTCCTGCTGCTCGATCTGGAGTCCTATCTGGCCTGCCAGAACATGGCAGGCGAGATGTACGGCGATCGGGCGACCTGGACGAGGAAATCCATTCTGAACGTGGCCCGCATGGGCAAGTTCTCCAGCGATCGTACCATCCGCCAGTATTCGGAGGAAATCTGGGGCATCAAGGTGGAGTGAGATACGCAAAAACGCGGCAAACAGCGTCAATCAGGCAAGGGGGAGTTTTCCTCCCCCTCCCAACTCAATGCCATCAACTCAAGGGAATCTTGAAAAATTCAAGACCTGCACTCATCCGCGCAGATAAAATTGAGAAAAATCGGCAAGTTACAAGAGCGGCAATTCAGCTTATCGGCTATTTTGCAAGATTCCCTTAAAACGCTTTCACTTTGATTTTTTATTCGTTAGAACCTGTTTATAATCTTTTTTCACCCCTGGAGCGCTCTCAAAAGCCCCAGAATAATGAGTGTTCGCCTGATTGTGGATTGGTACTGTAGGGGCGCTTCGCGTAGGGGCGCTTCGCGAAGCGCCCCTACAACGCAAACCGCCCCTACGGTCTCATCGCCTCATCAATCGCTGCCTGGACAATATCGCCGATGGTCTCCCAGTCTTCGCTCTGGATCATCATGAAGGGGCGGGCTGGCAGCCTGAGAGGCATGGTCCGGTCATGGGCGCGGACAGTCACCGGGCGGGGCGTCATGGGCCTGCCGAAAGCCTGGTTGCGGATGGCAACATGCTCCCGCACGTGCTGCACCACTGTTCGGTGTTCCCCGAAATGATGCGCCGGGGCATAGACCACATTCGTTCCTACCCGAACCTGGTTGTTGGCTGCGTCAAACGCGGCGGTGATGCTGTTGTACAGCCGATCCGTGTCCCGCAGGGTCTGGCCGCCCTGCTCACGGGCGCGTTTGCTCTCCTGCCATTTGTTCGGCCTGCCGCCTTCCTCAAAGTTTTGCCGCACGGAATTTTCCAGCACGGTAGCAATGGCTCTGCCCGCGTCCGCCAGATCGTCGGTCACCGCCCGCAGCCGGGCTATTGCCTGGTCAAAGGCTTGGTGCCGGAACTCGAGGCTTATGCCGTCCGCTGCCATGTTGCCCTTTGCCTTTGCTTTGGTACGGGTTCTCTCTCTTTCCGAAACCGGCAAAGAAAAAGGGCGCACGCATGGAAGGTGTGGCTTCCACACAAGCGCCCTTTCTCTTTCTTGCGTTTCCCCTGGCCCTGGCCGGGGCCTCGGGAAAACCGGATTCAGTTGTCCATGCCGCCAGAAGGCGGGCGGATTTCAATTTGTCCTCTTTGCCTCTGGTTCAATCAAAATGAATGCCTGTGTCTCTGGAGAGTATGGCCCTGCCCAGCGCACGCCGACAAGAGCTGCGCACCATCTTGCTCTCGATGCCGTCTATTATCCTGTAAGCGCCCTCCACATCGCCGCGATGGAAGAGCAGCCAGGATATTCTGGTCCGCTTGTAGGTGTCACTTTGAGTTTGAAATGATTCATACGACGACCTCCAATAGCGCTTGTCTCCGAAAAGAATATGCATTTCCTCTTCAGTGGGCTTGTAGTCGGCAAGGTTCGTTTCGTCGGTGGGCTTGTAGTCGTTTGTTTCGGTGGTCATGGCTTCCCCTTTTTCCCGTCAAGCAGTTCCCGGAACTCTTCAGGGTCTTCTCCGATGTTCTTCAAGAGTTCCGACAAGGGCGTCGGCAGCGGCTCTGGTTCAGTCAAAATGAATGCCTGTGTCTCTGGAGAGTATGGCCCTGCCCAGCGCACGCCGATGAGAGCTGCGGTACATATCGTCCTCGATGCCGTCTATTATTTTGTAAGCGCCCTCCACGTCGCCGCGATGGAAGAGCAGGGTGGCTATTTTGGTCCGCTTATAGGCTTCATCGTCATCTGCCAGAAATGATTCATACGACCTCCAACAGTCGTCGTCGTCTCCGAAAAGAATCCGGATTTCCTCTTCAGTGGGCTTGTAGTCGGCAAGGTTTGTTTCGGTGGTCATGGCTTCCCCCTTTTCCCGTCAAGCAGTTCCCGGAACTCTTCAGGTTTTTTTCCAATGTTCTTCAAGAGTTCCGACAAGGGCGTCGGCAGCGGCTGCATGTTCTTGTCCTTCATCTGCGTCAGCAGCCTGATCAGGCCGTCTTTGAACGAGTGAACATCCTCATTAAGGTGCATTTCGTTCATTTTGTCCAGCAACTTCGCATCATCCGCAATGCCCATGCGCTTCAGCAGGGCGTCGAAGTTGGCGACCTCATGGCTGTAGCCATGACCGTACTTTTTTATCTCCTCTGCCCAGACCGCCTTGCCACCCAGCCGTTTCACCAGGGCCGGATAGATGCGGCGGGTTCGCCATTCGTTCACCAGCTCCAGATAAACGGACTCTTCGCTGTGATCCGCAACCGGTTTTGAACGCTTTTCCCAGGTGTGCTGGGCTTCATGCTGCAAGTCTGCCAGCAGGTTTTCCTCGGTGAAGGTGAGGGGCGAGCGGTTGCGGGTCTTTTTGAGCGCCCGGAACAGGTCTGCGCCGGGCCGCCACTGCAGAGTCGTCTTCTCGCCGTGTTCGTTCCAGGTGTCTTCCCACACGCATTCAGCGTCGTTCAGATACATCTTGCCGCCCCGTGTGTCCCTCTTGGGAGGATCAATGCCTGCCGCCTTCCTCAAAGTTTTGCCGCACGGAATCGGTCAAGACCAGGGCGATTGCCCGGCCCGGGTCGGAGAGATCGGATACCTTCTCCCGCAGCCGGGCTATTGCCTGGTCAAAGGCTTGGTGTCGGAACTCGAGTGTTATGCCGTCCGCTGCCAT
>CAMNHX010000027.1 GCA_946539945.1 uncultured Desulfobulbus sp.
CCCTGCCCGGCGGCCTTGCGATACCAGAGCAGCGCCTGTTCATCATCTTTGGGCAAGCCATGCCCCTGTTCGTACATCCGGCCCAGATCGAACTGGGCCGAGGCATCGCCCCGCTGCGCCGCGTCGCGCCGGGCCTCGGTCATGGCGACCGCCTGCCGCAGCATCGGCAGGGCCTCCTTGGCCAGGGGATAGCCCTGCTGTTCCGCCTTGGCGACCCAAGCCAAAGCCTGTTCACTGTCCTGAAGTAGCCCCTCTCCAAAGAAGTAGGCGCCGCCCAGAAGGAACTGGGCCTGGGCAAAACCCTGATCCGCTGCCTTGCGGTACCACTCCGCAGCCACACGCTCATCCTTGGGCACACCTTCGCCCTTGGCGTAGCACAGACCCAAGTTGCACTGGGCCTTGGCGAACCCCCGCTCCGCCGCCTTGCGGAACCAGTACACCGCCTGCGTGTCGTCCTTCGGTGCGCCGTTCGCCCCGTTGTTGTACATCCAGCCCAAACGATTCTGAACCTCTGGACTGCCCTGCTCTGCCTCCTGCACAAGTTTCGCGAGACGTTCTGCCTGCTTCACGTCGGGGCGGACCGGGCGATTGTCGCGTCCCGCCTGGACAGGCGCGTCGGGCGTGGCCACGATCAGGCCATGTTCGCGCAGAAGGCCGGAGGTGGAGTCAGCAACCGGCCTCCAGAACATCCACGCCGCCAGGAACGCAACAACCACCACTCCGATCCAGGGAAGGAGCCGCTTGCGCTCCGGTCGCCCGGAAAACCCGTTCCCTTTTTCAGTCAACTTTTCCACAGTACGATGAGCCTCACAGCATCTCCCCCTGCCCCCTTTCACAGCGATTGCATCCGCTCCCGGCTCACCATCAGTTCCAGTTCCTCGTCGCTGTGGCTCGCCAGGGTCTCGCGGATGTCGGCCAGAACCGTCGCCTTGGCTGCCGTGTCCCTGATGCGCAGACGGTAGTTGAGCGGGTTCAGGTAGTGGACGCCATCGTAGAAGGTGTCGCATTCGAGATTTTCCAGAAAAACCAGCAGTTCCTCTATCTTTTCCCGCTCCGTGGCCTCCGTGAAGACGCCGCTCGCCGCCATGTCTGCCAGCGGGGAACCGGGAAAGACTGTCATGCCGGTGGTGGTGATGCGGATCGGGTGGACCCGATTGAACATGGCAGCTGTGGCCTCGCCGCTCGCCCGCCCCCAGCCCTGCCCGCCCAGGCCGAGTACATAGAAGCAGGTGTAGTCGATGCCTGCCGCGTCCAGACGCAGCAGCTGCCTCACCGAATCCGCCGCGCTGTGCCCCTTGTTCATGAGGATCAGCACCTCTTCGTTTCCGTTTTCCGTGCCGATGTAGAGGTGATTCAGGCCCAGTTCCCGCAGCTCGCGCAGTTCCGCGTCGCTTTTCCCGCTGATGTCGTCGATGCGGCTCTGCATGGTCACAGTGGAAAAATGCGGCACTTGCCGACGCAGTACCTCGATCCAGGCCCGAAGCCGCTCGACCGGCAGGGCGAAGGGATTGGACCCGGTGAGGTAGATGCGCGTATCCTCCGGAAAAAATACCTTGCGCAGTCGCGCCTCCTCCTCCAGCTGGTCCGGTGTGACTGCCATGAAGGGATAGCCCCGGGACACATAGCAGAAATGACAGTCGTTGTAGGTGCAGCCCTGGGTGGCCCGCAAAAGCAGGGATTGCGCTTCCTGGGGCGGTCTCATGGCCGGTTCGGTGAATGTCGTCGTCATCGTGTGCCTCCTTGGTCGAAGTTTTTATTACTCCGGCAATAAATAATCTGGAAAAAAAAACCGCCTTGTTCGCCTCTGGGGCGTGTATCTCCCCCACTTTGGGAGTCTGGCCGCCCCATTATCACGTTGCCGGAGTAAGAAGAGTTGAGAGAAAAACGCATGGGAGAAATCCGCTGTCAGCCCCTGGTCTCGCCTGCCTCTCCCTCCTGCTGCTGGGGCAGAAGCCGCACCGCGTAGGCTGCAATAGCCTTGAGTTCAGAGAGAAAGAGTCCGTCCCGGGCCTGGAGGGACAACCCTTCCAGGAGCGTGTTGAGCGCCCCTGCCAGGGCGGGCACGTCGGTGTCCGGGGCAATCTGACCGTCCTGAATGGCGCGGCGGAGTCGTTCGGCGAACTTGGCCTTCATGGCGAAGCGGCACTTTCTGATGGTGTCAATCACTTCCCTTTCATTCGCCGAGATGTTGACCGCCGCCAGGACCACCAGACAACCGCAGGGCGTTTCAGGTGAAAGCAGGATTCTTGCTGCCTCGCTAAAAAAATCATCCACTGCACGGTACAGGTCGGGTTCGGTCATGAAGCGCTCTTCTACTCCGGCCCAGTACGTCTTTTCGTAGTAGTCCACCGCTTCAAGAAAGAGTCTTGCCTTGTTGCCAAAGGCAGCGTAGAGGCTGGGCGGCTTGATACCCATGGCCGCGCAGAGTTCAGTCATGGAGGCGGGTTCGTAGCCCCGCTCCCAGAAGAGGCGCAAGGCCTGGCGCAGGGCGGTCTCCCGGTCAAAGGCGCGGGGACGCCCCTTGGTCTGACGCTCGGTCTGGTGTTCGGTTTTGGCGGCAGAATGCGGGTTTGCGGACATGATACTGTGGCCTGTACGGGTGACGGTGAGGGTATAGTGTATTACACGTTATCCTTTGCTTACTTTCACTTTTTTGCAAAAAAATGCAAGAAGTGGCCGCATGAAGTGGAATTTTTTGCCAGAACCGAACAGGTTTTTTCCCTTGCATATTTTTTAGCTTTCGTTATTTTTATCTTCACATCCAGACCACCTGTCATCGATGTTCCGGGCTGGTCTTTTTTGCCAACACACCTTCCAAACCGGGGGCCGAACTGGCGTAACAGGGCAATTTCATGAGTAAAGGTATCCAATCGCAAGAACACCGCTTTTCCCGCCGGGGTTTGCTGAAAGCCGTGCTTTCACTGCTCCCTCTGGTTTGGGGGCAGGGCTTCAGCTTGGCGGCAGAATCCGGGGGCAAGACGCTGGTGCTCTACTTTTCCCACTCCGGCAACACCCGACGGATCGCCGAGATGATACACAAACGGGTTGGTGGTGACATGGTGGAACTGAAGACCGTGAAACCCTATCCCCAAGACTACAACACCGTGGTGGACGTAGCCAAGGCGGAGCAGCAGGAGGACGCTCGACCGGAAATCAGCACCGTGATCCCCAATCTGGACGCTTACGATACCGTGTTTATCGGCTACCCGAACTGGTGGGGCACTCTGCCCATGCCCTTTTTCACCCTTTTGGAAAAAAACGACATGGGTACGAAGACCATTGTGCCCTTCACCACCCACGAGGGTAGCCGCTTCGGTCGCGGGATCGCTGACCTGCGGCGGCTCTGTCCCAAGGCCCGGATCCTGGCCAACGGCTTCGAAACCCGGGGCAAGCGCGCCCACAAGGCGGAAAAGGATGTAGTCGCCTGGCTCACCAGGATCGGCATGATGCGGTAAAACGTCCCCAATCCCAACGATGCGGCGGGCGGGCTTACCTCCCTGCCCACAACCGGGCAGAAGGTCCCATCATCAACACTCAACCAAGGAGTGCATCATGAAACCCATCGACCTCGGAGAAATCGCCATCCTGACCTCGCCCAACCCGGTGACTCTCGTGTGTACCGAGCTGCCGGACGGCGACACCAATCTGGCCGCCATTTCCTGGTGGACTTTCGTTTCCTATGAACCAGCCCTGCTCGGCATCGCCATGCTCAAGACGGGCTACAGCGGCGAGCGCCTCATGGCCACAGGACGTTGCCTGCTGACCGTGCCGTCCGTGGAAATCGCCGGTCCCGCCTTTCGTTGCGGCACAGTCTCCGGTCGGGACAAGAAAAAGGCTGCCGGGTTCGGCATCGAGCTTCAGGCGGTGGAAGGCTCCAAAATCCAGGCCCCGCTACACAGCCGCCTGATCGTGGACTGTGCCCTTCAGGAGCGCATCGAGACCGGCGACCACTATTTTTATATCTGCCGTCCGGAGCGTGCCTTTGCCGACGAGGGCAAGGTCGGGCTTTTCGCCTGGAACGGCTACGGTTACCTGGCGCCGGCCATACGGGCGGACAAGGGCTGATGCGGCTTGAAACCGCCCGCTGCCCGGTAGGGCAAAGCGACAGGGAGAACCCATGAAAATCACGCTCGTTATCTTTGCGGTCATCGTGGTCGCTGCTGTCTGTGGGACAGTGGGATGGCGTCTGCTTGCAAACCGCCCTTCCCAAGCGACCATTCCCTTGACCGCCAAACCGCAGGGAAAGGTAGCAATTGTCTATTATTCGCAGTCCCAGGTGCAAAATACAGCCACCCTTGCCCGATGGATACAGAAGCACGCGGGAGGCGATCTGATTGCGCTGGAACTGGTCACGCCCTATCCAGAGCCGTATCCTGCAACGCTGAAGGCTGTGGAGCGGGATTTGAACGAGGGCAGACTGCCCAAACTGAAAACCATACCCCGGCTTGAAGGCTACGATGTCGTCTTTCTCGGATCGCCAATCTGGTACGGCAGCTACGCGCCACCTCTCGAAACCTTTCTCCGGGCGAATGCGCTCGCAGGAAAGACGGTCGCTCCGTTTTGCACCCACGGCGGCAGCGGCGAGGGACGCTTTGTCGCTGATCTGCGCAAAGCCTGTCCCCAGGCGCGGATGCTTGAGAGGCTTTCCCTTCGCGGCTCCAACCAGATTGAACGACGGCTGAAACGCGGCCTATCCCTTCGTCATACGGAAGATGATGTTGTCAACTGGCTCAACCGTCTCTTTGCCGGCCCGCAAAATGATTGAAAATGCCGCCCGCCGTGGCTGGCAAAGCGCCATGATGCCAGTTCCCAGGCGCTCCAGAATCTTCCAGCCTCGACAATGAGGCGGCTCTGACCCAAGGCAAAAGCGCTTGCCAAGGGCTTCACGCTCAAGGCAAGCGATTGTCCCGGAATACAACAGAAAATGAAAACACCGGTCTGCGACCACACGGCGCATAGCGCCACATTCTGAACCGCCGTCGTCCCAAAAAATCTCCGCTCCCTCACTCTGCGCCCGCGCATGAATAACCGGATACTCCTGCCGCGACCATCGCTGAACCGCAGTCGGATTCTGTCACCTGTCTCGCCGGTTCTTGCACCGTGAGACCCAGCGCTTCAGATACTCGCCCATCGGTGCGGATGGGCAGTTCCAGCCCGTATTCCCGGAGAATGAGCGCCTGCACTGCAACTCGTGTCCACAAGCAGCATTCGATGTGCAACTGTTCCGTTCCATGATCGCCCAGAAGGTTGATCACTTCCCCTGTTCCTGTTCGGGGGAAAGCCTGCGCTTTTCTCCGGGCTTTCGGTCTCGTCTTTTGAGCTTGATCGCATCGGGACCGCCGTGGTCGCAGGCGAAAAAGGTGTCCTGCACGGTCTGATACTTTGATGGACCAGCAACCCAATACCCTGATTTTTTCGTCAAGATGCTCAAGCGGCAGCCTCTCCCCGCTCCGGGACAGGCTGCCGCTTGTCTTGCTGCGGTGCATCGTGTATATTCCGCCGGTCTTGCGCGGGTTCTTGCCCCTCCCAACCCACCCCCAAAGTACCCGGATTTCCTCATGAAAGTATCGTGCAGCAGAAAAACCAAGTTCATCTTCATCACCGGCGGCGTGCTCTCCTCGCTGGGCAAGGGGCTTTCCGCCGCGTCCATTGGCGCCCTCCTGGAAGCTCGCGGTCTGTCCGTGACCTTTCAGAAGCTCGATCCCTATATCAACGTCGATCCCGGCACCATGAATCCCTTCCAGCACGGCGAAGTGTATGTCACCGACGACGGCGCTGAGACCGACCTGGACATGGGGCATTACGAGCGCTTCACTTCAGCGGTTATGGGCAAGAAGAACAACTACACTTCAGGCCGCATCTACTACACCGTGATCATGAAGGAGCGTCGCGGCGAGTATCTGGGCGGCACGGTCCAGGTAATCCCGCACATCACCGACGCCATCAAGGAGGCGGTCCTGCAGCTTGACGGCGCGGCAGACATTGCCCTGGTGGAAATCGGCGGCACAGTGGGTGACATTGAGGGCCTGCCCTTTATTGAGGCCATACGGCAACTGCGCATTGAACTGGGCCGGGACTATTCGCTCTTTATCCATCTCACCCTGGTGCCCTACATCCGCACCGCAGGCGAGGTCAAAACCAAACCGACCCAGCATTCGGTCAAAGAGCTTTTGGCCAGTGGCATCCAGCCAGACATTCTGCTCTGCCGCACAGAAGTGCCGCTTTCCGGCGAGCTGAAGCAAAAGATCGCGCTCTTCTGCAACGTGGCTCCGCAGGACGTGATTGCCGCCCGCGACGTGGAAAGCATCTACGAACTACCACTTGCGCTCCGGGAAGAGGGCGTGGATGACCGCATTCTGGACAAACTGGGCATCTGGACCGGTGCGCCCAATCTCCGGCCCTGGAAAAAACTGGTTGAGTCCATCCGCCATCCCAAGGATGAAGTGACCATTGCTGTCACCGGCAAATACGTGGAACTCACCGAATCCTACAAGAGCCTGCACGAGGCCCTGATTCATGGCGGTATTGCCAACAAGGCCAAGGTCAACCTGCTCTACATCAGTGCTGAAGACCTGAACAGCGAGGCTGGTCTGAAGAAGCTGGAAGGCTGTCACGGCATTTTGGTTCCGGGCGGCTTTGGCAGTCGCGGCATGGAGGGCAAGATTCATGCTGTGACCTATGCCCGGAAAAAGCGCATTCCCTTTTTCGGTATCTGTCTGGGGATGCAGCTTGCAGTGGTGGAAATGGCCCGCAGTCTGGCTGGCATTGCAGATGCGCATTCCATGGAGTTTGACGCGGCAACCAAGGAACCGGTCATTTACCTGATGACCGAATGGGTGGACAGCCGCACCGGCAAAACCGAACACCGGGACCAAAATTCCGATCTGGGCGGGACCATGCGACTGGGCGCATATCCCTGCGTCTTGCAGGAAGGCACACTGGCTGCCGCAGCCTACGGCAAGACCGGGATCAGCGAGCGCCACCGTCACCGTTACGAGTTCAACAACGCTTACCGCGAGCGCCTGGAACAGGCCGGAATGATCGTGTCTGGCGAGTCTCCGGACGGCAAGCTGGTGGAAATTGTGGAACTGGCGGATCATCCGTGGTTTCTGGGCTGCCAGTTCCATCCCGAATTCCAGTCTGGCCCCATGCGCCCCCATCCGCTGTTCCAGGATTTTATCAAAGCAGCCCTAGATCAGGCAAAGGGGCAGGCGGCATGAAGCCAGGGAGAGAGGACCTGTCTTTGCCAAGTGCCATCTCGTAGAGTTTTGGGAAAAGACGACCGCGCCGAAACAGGAAAAGAGTGGGAGTATTGCCGCTTTGCACCTGCCATGATGCTGTTTCAGTGCCGCGTCTTTTGCTCCACTCTTCCTCTTGAACGCAACTTGTGGAACACGCCATGAACCCTGTTCTTTTTACCCCCTTCCCTGATGCAGGCTATCGCGTTGGTCCTGGTGAGCCGCTCCTGCTTCTGGCCGGTCCCTGCGTACTGGAAAGCGAAAACCTGGCCCGGGAAGTAGCCCAGGAAACCAAGGCTGTCTGTGCGCGGCTGGGCGTGCAGTACGTGTTCAAAGCCTCCTTTGACAAGGCCAACCGTACCTCTATCCGCTCTTTCCGCGGTCCAGGACTGCTGAAGGGGCTGGCCATGCTGGCCCGGATCCGGGAAGAGATGCAGGTTCCGGTGGTGTCGGACATCCACGAGGCAATCCAGGCCCGACCAGCCGCTGAAGTGCTGGACATCATCCAGATTCCCGCCTTTCTCTGCCGTCAGACTGATCTGCTCGTAGCTGCGGCCAAGACGGGCAAGCCGGTCAACGTGAAGAAGGGCCAGTTTGTCGCGCCCTGGGACATGGAACACGTGGTGGGCAAGCTGCACGAGGCAGGCAGCACAAAGATACTGCTTACCGAGCGCGGTTCCAGCTTTGGCTACAACAATCTGGTGGTGGATATGCGCTCCCTGCAAATCATGCGCAAACTCTGCCCAGTGATTTTTGACGGCACGCATTCGGTGCAGCTGCCCGGCGGTTCTGGGTCCTGCTCTGGCGGCCAGCGCGAGTTCATCCCGCTTTTGACCAAGGCGGCCATGGCCGCAGGCATTGACGGGCTTTTTCTGGAAGTGCATCCTGACCCGGATCGCGCCCTCTGCGACGGCCCCAACTCGTTGGCGCTCAAGGACCTGGAACCGCTTTTGACCCGGCTTTTGCGCATCCGGGAGGCAGTGGCATGAGCTTACCTTCCTCGCGGAACGATGCCCTGGCACGGGCGCGTCAGATACGGCTTCTGCTGCTGGACGTGGACGGCGTCCTGAGTGACGGTCGCCTCATCTATGGGGGCGAGGGATTGGAATTCAAGACCTTTCACAGCCAGGATGGTTTTGGTCTGCGACTCCTGGCGGAAAACGGCATTGAGGTTGGCATTATCACGGCCCGCGCTTCCGGGGCGGTGCGCCGCCGGGCAGAGGAACTGCACCTGCGCCATCTGGTGGAACAGGCCCAGGACAAGCTGTCTGCCTTTGAGGAAATTCTGGAAAAGGACAAGCTCTCTGCCCCAGAATGCGCCTACATGGGCGATGACTGGCTTGACCTGCCGGTCCTGAACCGGGTCGGTTTGGCCCTGGCTCCAGCCAACGCTGTCGCGGAAGTCCGGGAGCGCGCCCATTTCGTGACCCACCGGGAAGGCGGCAGGGGCGCGGTACGGGAGGTCTGTGACCTCATCCTTGAGGCCCAAGGGCTGTTTTCCAGTTGTCTGACCCAATACGACAGGTGAGCCATGCGCCTTTCACCCCGCAACCTGCTCTGGTTCTTGCCTTTGCTTTTGCTGCTCTGCTCGCCGCTGTGGTTTCCAGTGGTTAGCCGCTTTCTCGAACCCCGAGGGGGCTTTGATCCCCGTTTTGCCGCACCGGTCAAATCTTCTCCCATCCAGAATTTCTCTCTGGAGTCAGTGGCCATCACCCTGACCAGCAAGGGTGTGGATGAGTGGCAGATTGACGCCGGGCAAGCCTACACCGGCGAAGAGGACAAGACCATTGAGCTGGTTGGGGTCAATGCCATGTACATTGGCAGGAAACACCCGCCGACCAATATCGAGAGCCAGCGTGGGCGCTATCTGGTGGAGGCGCGGGAACTGGTACTCATGGGCAAGGTGCGCATCCGCAGACCGCTGGACAAGCAGGAACTGCGCACAGAACTGCTTCATTACTTTGACGCTTCCAAACTGGCGATCAGCCCCGGCGACGTGGAGATTACCACCCCAGGTTTCCATCTGAACGCAGGCAGCATGAAGTACAACCTGACCACCAACGCCTATGATTTCGGCAGCCGCGTGCGGGTGCAGCTGTAGTATAATTTTCCCAAAAAACCCAACACGTGCAAGCCTTGGTTCAGGAGACAGCCATGCGCAGCTTTCATGCTTCCACCACGATAAGCGGTATGCTCTCCCTGTTTCCGCTCTGCGGGCTTGTGGACGCCGTACCGGTCCTCGTAGGCACTCCTGACCCAAATCCAGAAACAAGCGATGGGAACCGGGCAGCATCCGTTCCCGTGCCAACATCCACCTGTTTTGGGACTCCTTTGCCTTTGGACTACGCCCGACTGATCCGGCTGGACTGAAGAAGCCTTGGGCCGGATAACAAGAAAAAGCGCGTCCCTGGCGTGAAGCGCACGATTTTTCTTGCCGTGCAGACAGGTTTTCGCCTACCTTTTCGCATCAGACTTTTCCCGCAGGCGCGGT
>CAMNHX010000028.1 GCA_946539945.1 uncultured Desulfobulbus sp.
AAAAGTCTTTCAGCGAAGCGGTACAAGTCCATCTCCTGCCGCGTTCCGGGTATGCCTCAAGAGATTGACTTGTACCGTGCTGCCCTTTGAAAAGTCGCGCTGACGCGCTCAAAATGACCTTCTTGGAAGTGGGAAAGCAGTACAAAAAAACGGAAGCACTTTAAGCCGATGAGTCGAGGGCGCTCCTGCCTGGATCGGAGCGCCTCTTTTTCTGACTGCCGGTCGCCCCTGCACTGTGCGCCCGGCCCCTTTTGGAATGCCCATGTTGCACTACCTGATAGATGTCACTGACAACACGCTGATCCGCGCCTTTGCGCTGACTGTTCTGCTGCTTCTGGGCATGGGCTGCTCCCGCCGGGGTGAGCGCGGCTTCATCGGTTGGGGGCTGTTGGCAGGTGCGCTCATTGCCCTGACTTACGCCATTTTGAAGCGCAACACCGGCTTCATGCAACGGGAGTATTATGATCTGGTCCTCACCGACACTGCCCTGCGCCTGCAAGTCCTCTTTTTGGGGATGCTCTGGCCCTGCTTTGCAAGCAAAGCCTCGGTAGGGCAGCGGACAAGCACTTTTACCAAGTCCGTTCTGGCGATTCTTCTGGCGCTGACCACAGCCCACGCCCTGCCCAACCTCTTTATCTATCCGCTGGACTTTGGGGTGGGCATGGATTCGGTCTTCAACACCGAATACTTTTTCCGGGTTCTGGGTTACTCCCTGGCCCTGGTTCTGCTCTTTCTCCTGGGTCTGGGCTTCTACCAACTGGCTTGCAGACTGCCGCGCCCGCTTCAGGTGGGACTTGCGGCTTTGGTGATTCTAGTCCTGATGGCCAAGGAGCTGCTGGAAGTCGCGCAGGTTCTGGTGGCCCGGGGGATGCTTCGCCAGTACACGGGACAGGTGATATTCTTTCTGACCCATGAAAACTGCTTTGCCTATACGCTTTTTGGGCTTGCCGCCCTGCTGGCTGTGGGCATGGGTCTGTATGCCGGAACGGATCCCCTGCGAGGGGCCAATCCTGCCGCCATCCGCAAGCAGCGGGCCGGCCATCGAAGCCTGTACCGCTTTGGGGCCTGCACCTTGGTTTGCGGTTTCTGTTTGCTTCTGACCATCACCGCGATCCGCGCCTATGCCAACCGGGGGGTGGAGATTTCCCCGGCAGAGGAGACCACTGCGGAAAATGGCCGCATCCTCCTGCCGCTTGCCGTGGTGGGTGACGGCAATTTGCACCGCTATCAGCACAAGACGCCGGGCGGGCTGACGGTACGCTTCATCGTGATCAAGAAATCCGAAACCGCCTACGGCGTGGGCCTGGACGCCTGCACCATCTGCGGTCCTTCGGGCTATTACCAGCGCAAGGATCAGGTGGTCTGCCGACTTTGCGACGTGGTGATGAACAAGTCAACCATTGGCTTTCCCGGTGGCTGCAACCCCATTCCTTTGACCTTTGCCATTGAGGGAGGAAATCTGGTCA
Source organism: uncultured Desulfobulbus sp. (assembly GCA_946539945.1). Taxonomy (GTDB): domain Bacteria; phylum Desulfobacterota; class Desulfobulbia; order Desulfobulbales; family Desulfobulbaceae; genus Desulfobulbus. Next base: position 1,467 of record CAMNHX010000028.1, read on the forward strand.
TCCGGGTTGAGGATTTGGAGAAGGAAGGCGGGATTTTCCGATGAGGGGTGTTTTGGGCGAAGCAACTTTTACCGTGCTGGCGCACTGAAAGACTTTTACCGTGCTGGCGCACTGAAAAGTCAGCGCTTCGCGCTTCAGCAGGGCGGCAGGGAGTAAACGAAAAAGCAATCAACGAAAAAGCAAACCAAAGCCAAAAAAATGTTCTGGAAGATGATTTTCGGCGCCCTCACCCGGCAGAGGGGCAAACCCCTGATGATCGCCTTTGCCGTGGGTCTGGGGGTGTCCCTGGCCACAGCCATGCTCAACGTGATGTTTGACGTGGGCGACAAGGTGAATCAGGAACTCAAGACCTACGGCGCAAACCTGATCGTGGCCCCCCGTGGTCTTGCCGCCTTCAACGATCTCTACGACCTGACCGAAGACGAAGGCAGGACGGAGCAATCGGCACGCCCTGAACAGTTCCTGAACGAGGCAGACATTCTGAAGATCAAGATGATCTTCTGGGCGCACAACATTGTGGACTTTGCCCCCTATCTGGATACGCGGGTTCTGGCTGGCGGTGAGGCAATCACCATGACTGGAGCCTGGTTTGACAGGCATCTGGATCTGCCCTCTGGCGAGACCGTGGACACTGGCATGAACCGCATGAAGTCCTGGTGGGAGGTGCAGGGAAGTTTTGCCAGAGACGAGTCCCTACGAGAGGTCATGGTCGGCACGGAACTGGCAAAGCGGATGCGGCTTGCCGTGGGCGACAGCTTCACCCTTGCCGCACCAGACGGTCGCGATCTGGGGCAAGTCAGGGTCTGCGGCATCTTCCACAGCGGTGGCGAGGAGGATGGCCGCGTTTTCGCGCCGCTGGCCCTGGCCCAGGAGATCGCCGGACAGCCCGGCAAGGTCCAGCGGGTGGAGGTAAGCGCCCTCACCACCCCGGAAAACGAACTGGCCCGCCGCGCTGCCCAGAATCCGAACAGCCTTTCCGCCATGGAGTGGGAGACCTGGTACTGCACCTGCTACATCAGTTCCGTGGCCTACCAGATCGAGGAGGCCCTGCCTGAAGCCCGGGTGAAGACGGTCTTGCAGGTAGCCCAGTCCGAGGGCGCGATTCTCCAGAAGACGCAACTTTTGATGCTGCTCCTCACTCTCTTGAGCCTGATCTGTTCAGCGCTTGCCATCTCCAATCTTGTCACCGCAAATGTGATGGAGCGCAGCGCTGAAGTGGGGCTTTTGAAGGCTGTGGGCGCACACACCGGCGCGGTTATCCTGCTCATCATGACGGAAATCCTGCTTTCAGCCTTTGTGGGCGCAGTAGGCGGCTACTGCATGGGACTGGGCTTTGCCCAGCTTATAGGGCGCACTGTCTTTGGCTCCTTTGTGACAGCCAAGGCTTTGGTCATCCCCATTGTGGCGGTTCTGGTCCTCCTGGTCACGCTGATCGGGAGCCTGCCTGCCATGCGGATGCTCTTTCTGCTCCGGCCCACAGAAGTTCTGCACGGGAAATAAGCCATGCCCCCCAAGACGCTCAAAACCAAAAACAAAACCTTCCTGTTCAGGATGCTTGCCATGTCGCTGGTGCGGCGACGCTCGCGTATGGCCGTGGCCCTGGTAGGTATTGCCATTGGCGCGACCGTGCTTCTGGGCATGGTGAGCATCAGTTACGACATTCCCCGCCAGATGAGTCTGGAGTTCCGCTCCTACGGGGCCAACATGGTCTTTGTCTCTGCCGCAGGCGCACAGGTGGCGCTTGCCGATGCCGAACAAGCCCGAAAGCTCCTGCCTGCCGAACAACTGGTCGGCATGACGCCCTTCCGTTACCTGAACATCCGCCACAACCGCGTACCTTACACGGCAGTAGGTACAGACTTCGCGGCAGTGCAAAAGACCAGCCCTTACTGGCAGGTCTCCGGCGAGTGGCCCAAGGGTCCGAACGAGGTGCTGGCTGGTGCGGATGCAGCTGAATACGCCCGCCTCAAGCCGGGCATGGAACTGGCCATTGATGGCGTCAACAGCAAGGGTTCCCGTTTTCGCGGCAAGATCAGGGTGAGCGGCGTGGTGAAGACTGGCGGCAAGGAGGACGGTTTTTTCTTCATGGCCCTGCCAGACATGGAAAAGCTCACCGGAGAGAGCGGCGTGGCTGATGTGATCGAGTTGAGTTTGAGCGCTGCCGAGGCGGATTTGAAGCAGCTGGCAGGGGCAGTCCATGAAACCGTGCCTTCGCTTGAAGCCCGGCTGGTGCGGCGCGTCACCCAGTCCGAGGCTGCTGTTCTGGGCAAGCTGAAGATGCTGGTCACGCTGGTGACTGGTATCGTGCTGGTCCTCACCATGATCTGCGTGGCCACTACCATGATGACCGTGGTCATGGAGCGTCGCTACGAGATTGGCCTGAAAAAGGCCCTGGGCGCGGGCAGTCGCGCCATTGCCCGCGAGTTTCTGGCGGAAGGTCTGGTTCTGGGACTGGCAGGCGGTCTGCTCGGCGGGGTCTGCGGTCTGCTCTTTGCCCAGTTGATCAGCGTGGAGGTCTTTGCGCGCACGGTAAGCCTGCGGCTGAACTTCATTCCAGTGACAGTGCTGGTTTCCGCGCTGGTCACCATGACCGCCTGTTTTTGGCCGGTGCGCCGGGCCATGCGGGTGGACCCGGCAGTGGTTTTGCGGGGGGAGTAGAGTATTTCCGCTTTGTCTTTTTATTGTCATTCTGAAGCGCGAAGCGCTGAAGAATCTCATGGAGAATACCGGGAAGGCGGCAGGAGATGGACTTTTACCGTGCTTCGCACTGAAAAGTCGCTTCGTTCAGCATGACATAAAAAGTGAAAACGGAATTACTCTAGTTGTCCGCGAATCACGACGCACAACTCGCTGACCAAGAAATGAGCGTGCCGCTTCGCGGCAGGGACACAAGGTATTCAGGAGAGAAGGGGAGAGGCAATGCTGGACGCACAAACTGACGCGGCAACAGAAAAGACGCTGGAGATTCAGGGTATCACCAAGAGCTTCGGCGCAGTACACGCCTTGAGCGACATCAGTTTTACCGTAAACCGGGGCGAATGGATCGCCATCATGGGGCCATCCGGTTCAGGCAAGACCACCATGATCAACATCATCGGCTGCATGGACAGGCCCACCAGCGGCGCAGTCATTCTGGACGGCGAGGATGTCTCCAGCCTTTCTGCCGAGGAACTGACCGTGATCCGGCGGGACAAGATCGGGCTGGTCTTCCAGCAATTCCATCTGGTTCCCTACCTCACAGCCGTGGAAAACGTGATGGTAGCCCAGTACTACCACAGTCTGGTTGACGAGAACGAGGCCCTGCAAGCCCTGGACCGCGTGGGTCTTCTGGAGCGGGCACGGCACTTGCCGCGCCAGCTCTCTGGTGGCGAACAGCAGCGCGTATGCGTTGCCCGCGCCCTGATCAACTCTCCCAAGCTGATTCTGGCAGACGAGCCTACCGGCAATCTGGACGAGAGCAACGGCAAGATCGTCATGGACCTGTTCCGCCAACTGCACGCCGAGGGCAGCACCATCGTGGTTGTGACCCATGACCCGGACGTAGCAGCCTGCGCGGAAAAGACCATTGTTCTGGAGTATGGTCGTCTGGCCCGGATTACCGACAATCCCCCGCAGACGGGCAAGGTGGAACAGGCCGGTGAAACGGCGCAGACCACGCTGGACAAACAGGCATGAAGCAGAAAATCCCTGGTTTGGCCTTCATCGTTCTCGGCCTGCTTTTGGCTGCCTTGCCCTTCTGGATCCTGCCGGTCTGTGACCAGAGTGTCGCGACAGCGGCAGGCGGTCAGATGCCCATGCGCTGCCACTGGACAGCCCGGGCTGAACTGGGTTTGGGGCTTTTGGTAGCCTTTGGCGGGCTTTTGTACTGCGTCGCCCCGGAAAAAGGCTTGCGCCCCGGCCTCGCCATCATGCAGGCAGGAGCGGCTTGTCTGGCCTTTCTCATGCCAGAACTGTTCATCCCTGTCTGTGACGGGGCGCGGATGCCCTGCCATATTGGCACGCAGCACGGTCTCCGCATTGTGAGCCTGCTAACTCTGTTCCTGGCGCTCGGCTGCACCTTCAGCGACATTCCCTTGCGCCACCCCTTATCATGGACCAGGCAAAGGAAACCGTGAAGGCTCGCGCTCTTACCCCTCTGGCCCTTGCCTGGGCCACTCTCCGGCGGCGTCCGGCGCGAAGCGGCAGTCTCTGCCTTCTGGTGGCGCTCTTTGCCTTTGCGCTCTGTGCTGCCGCGCTGGTGAACGCCTGGCTGAAAAGCGGGCTTTCCGGGTTGTCCGGGCGCATGGGCGCAGACATCCTCATCGTGCCCTATGGCTACGAAAAGAAGCTGGAAGGGGCACTGTTGCGTGGTGAACCCAGCCAATTCTACACCAAGGTTGAATTGGTCGACAAAATACGGGGCCACGCCTTTGTGGCCGCAGCCTCGCCCCAACTCTTTTTGACCTCGCTTTCTGCGGGCTGCTGTTCTGTGAAGGTGCAGCTTGTGGGCTTTGATCCGGCGACTGACTTCAGCGTGGGTCCCTGGTTGCGCAGTCGTCTGGACAAGCCGCTGGGCCAGTTGGGAACAGATGAAATCGTGGTTGGTGCGCTCATCACGGCAAAACCGGGCGAGAGTATCCGTTTCTTTGGCAAGCCCTTCACCGTGGCGGCCAGAATGGATCGCAGCGGCATGGGCTTTGACAGCAGCGTGTTCATGACGCTGGAAGCGGCGCGTCTGCTGACCAAGGAAGCACTCTTTGCCGAACTGGCTGCCGAAGGCTTGATGCCCCTTGGTGGGGCGGACGACGCGGACGCGGCTATCTCCTCGGTATTGATCAAGGTTAAAGACGGTTCTTCGGTCAAGGAGGCGGCCAACGAACTCATGCGCCTCTACGCCATTCCCTACAATCTGGATATGCTGGTGGCTGCTGATATGCTCTCTGCCATCTCCAGCAGCATCAAGAACCTGTCCCTTTTGCTCTTCGGGCTGGCCTGCGGACTTTGGGGCATCGCGCTACTGGCGCTCTTTGTGGTCTTTTCCGCAGGACAAGCCGAGCGACGCCGGGAAATGGCCATCCTGCGCCTTCTGGGGGCCACGCGCAAAAGGTTGGCACTCATTACCCTGACCGAGGCGCTACTGATCAGTCTGGCTGGCGCGGCTGGCGGACTGGGCGCAGCAGGGCTTCTGCTCCTGCCCTTTGCGCCGCTCCTCTTCCAGACGCTGGGACTGCCCTACTTGCCCTTGAGTTGTGGACAGGCGCTGGCTGTGGGGATTACGGTTGCTCTCCTTGCCCTGCTGACCGGGCCGCTGGCTGCCTCCTGGTCTGCCTTGAGTCTCACGCGCCTGGACACCTATCAAAGCCTACGGGAGGGAGAATGAGTCTGGTTGAAGCCCGACACCTGCGCCGACTCTATCAACGCGCCGGGAAAACGCTTGCAGCGGTGGACAACGTGGATTTCACCCTGAAAGAGGGCGAGAGCGTGAGCCTCATGGGCCGGTCCGGGAGCGGCAAGACCACCTTTCTGGGGCTTTTGACCGGACTCATCAGCCCGACTTCCGGGGAAATTCTGCTGGAAGGGCGCAAGCTCTTTGCCTTGCCAGACGCCGAGGCATCCAGCCTGCGGGCAAGACTGATCGGCTATGTGCCCCAAGGCCAGAGCCTGATCCCGGCACTGAACGCTCTGGACAACGTGCGCCTGCCCTGTTTTCTTGTGGGCAAGGCTGAAACGGAAAAAGAGATGCTTTCCGCCAAGCATGGACGCCAAAATATGAATGCTCCAGCGTCCGGCACGGAAAGCATCTCTGGAATCACTTTACACGGATTTCTCCAAGGGGACAAGGATGAGGCCAGCGCAAACCGCGCCCTTGAGCTTCTGCGGGCCGTGGGCTTGGACCATCTGCGGGAGAGCTTGCCCAAGGATATGTCTGGCGGCGAGATGCGTCGGGTCGCCATTGCCCGCGCCCTGATGCTCTCTCCCCGGCTTTTGGTGGCAGACGAACCCACCAGCGATCTGGACGAGGAAAACGCCGAAATGGTCATGAATCTTTTGGCTCAAGCCAATGCCCAGGGCACGGCGCTGCTGGTCGCCACTCATGACCGCCGTCTGGCTGGTCTCGCGAAACGGCGGCTGAAGATGGACGCAGGTCGCTTGGCTGCGGAGTGAGGGTGTGGTATGCAACTCTGGCCTTTGGCGTGTTTTCCTGATTCCTTGCCTCGTATCGCGGTTGTGGCCGCGCTGTCCGCCTTGACTGCCCTTCCCTGCGCGAATCTTGTCCGGGGACAGCCCTCTGAACAGTCCACCAGGCAGATGCCCTCCACCCCGGTAAACGAGCTGTTCCAGCACACGAGGCACGTGGACCAGGAACAACTGGCCTGCGCTGAATGCCATCCGCGCATCTTTCAGGAGAAGTGGGGCGCGGCCAGGGCAAGCGGCGCGTTCCGGCATTCGGCCTTTGCCGAGGCCAAGACCTGCGGGTCCTGCCACAACGGCAACTTTGCCTTTTCTTCAGCCAATCCGGGGCAGGAGGAAGCGTGTCTGCGCTGTCACGGCAGTGACATGAAGCCGCCGGAAAGCCTGCTGTTCCAGAAGGCGGGCAAACCGGCAACTTTCAACCACAAGGCCCACGGCGAGCGGATACCGGACTGTGCGCGTTGCCACATCCGCCCCTTTGCGCTCCGGGCGGGCAATGCCGAAACCGGGACGGATTTCAGTATGGAGTCCATCAGGGCGGGCCGCTACTGCGGGACCTGCCACGACAGCGGCACAGCCTTTGCGCCCAAAAACAACTGCATCCGCTGCCATGAGGGACACAAGGACGAAGAAGAAAGCAAGGAGTGAAACACAGTCATGCAGACACTTGTCGTCTATTCCTCCCGCACCGGCAACACGGAAAAACTGGCCCGCGCCCTTGCCGAGGCCCTACCGGACAGCGAACTGCTGCCAGTGGCTCAAGCCCCTGCAAACCCATCCCATGACTGGGTGCTTGTCGGTTACTGGGCCTTTCGTGGCGGGCCGGATGAGGCTGCCGGGGTCTATCTGCGCGGCCTGTCTGGCCAGAAGGTCGCGCTTTTCGGTACACTGGCAGCCTGGCCGGATTCGGAACACGCGGCGCACTGTCGTGAGGCAGCGGAGCGCCTCCTGATTGAGCCTGAACGGGGCAACACCGTGTTGGGCACTTTCCTGTGCCAAGGGCGTCTGCACACCGAACCCCGTCATCCCCTGACGCCCGAGCGCCGCGCCCGCTTGGTAGAAGCTGCCAAGCACCCCAACGAGGCTGATTTTCAGGCAGCCCGCGCCTTTTTCACCGAGCTACGGGAACGCTGTTTTCCCCAAACCTGAACCATTTCCCAACCCCATTCTGCAAACCTGGAGAATCCCAATGACCCCTGAACGCCACGCCGCCATCCGCAAGTGGATGCGCATCCTGCACCACGACATCGGCTTTTTTGTCTTGAGCCTGACCCTGATTTATGTGTGTAGCGGCATGATCCTGACCTTCCGCGACACGAATTTTCTGAAGACTCTCATACCGGTGGAAAAGACCATCCAGCCCGGTCTGAAGGGCAAGGAACTGACAGCGGCGCTGCGCCTGAAGCGCATGAAAATTCTGTCTGAAGACGAGGAGAGCGTCCGCTTTAGCGTGGGCGATCACGAAGGGGGTCGCGACTGCCGCTACGACCGGGCCAGCGGCCTTGTCTCCTACACGCTTCTGGACTACCCTCCCGCGCTCCAGGCCCTGAACGGGCTGCACAAGACGGCCAGCGCAAAGGTGCGTCACTGGTTCACCCTGCTTTACGCCTGTTGCCTGCTGTTTCTGGCGGTATCGGCCTTTTGGATGTATCCGCCCAGAAGCAGGCAGTTCTGGCGCGGTACAGGACTCTTTGCGCTGGGACTGTTCTTTGCCGGCTTTCTGCTCACGATGTGAAGCCTAGAGCATTTCCGTTTTTACTTTCTATGTCATGCTGAACGGAGCGAAGCGGAGTGACCTTTCAGCGAAGCGGTAAAAGTCCATCTCCTGCCAGTTCCCCGGTATTCTCCATGACTGCTTTCACCGTGCTGACGCACTGGAAAACCTTCAACGCTT
>CAMNHX010000029.1 GCA_946539945.1 uncultured Desulfobulbus sp.
GGTATTCGTCAGGAGATGCTTCAGCACTTCGCGCTTCGGACTTTCTTCCAGCAAAGCGGTGAAAAGAGACGGTAAAAAACAAAACAGAAATGCGCCCAATTTCAGCAAAAAATCAGTTTATGGCTTGACAGTACAAAAAAGGCTTGTACGATAGCGCCCTGTTTTCATGCCGATATACGGCATATTTTTTCAATAAACCATTTTATGGCATATTTTTCCCTCTTCCCTGCCAGCCCATGCAGACAACAAGGCACACCTGCCGCGCCCTGCGGCCCAGCGCATTCTTTTGCGCTTTCCTGATATTGTTTGCGCTGTCCGCCCTGCCGCAGACAGCCCCTGCCCGGACTGTGACCTTTACCGATGACGCGGGCCGCCGCCATACCTTGCCCCATCCTGTGGCCCGGGTCTATGCCACCAGCCCCACCTCCATTGTGCCCATGTATATGCTGGCCCCGGAACTGCTGGCCGGATGGTGTACGCCCATCAGCAGGCCAGAGCGGCGCTTTATTCCTGAAAAGTACCTGCAGCTGCCCATTCTGGGCGGGCGCTACGGTCTGAAGGGAACCATGAACCCGGAAGTCGTGCTCAAGGCCAAACCAGACCTGATTGTCACTGCCTCGGCCAGAGAACCGGAAAAGGCAGTGGCAGAGGCTGAACGGCTTCAGCGGCAGTTGCGCATCCCGGTTCTGGTGCTGGACGGAAGGATGGAAAGCATCCCGCAGATGTTCCGCACTCTGGGCGCAGCCCTGAACCGGCAGGAACGGGCGGAAAAGCTGGCACTCTACGCGCAAAGACTTTTGGACGAGACCAGGGAGCGGGTAACGGCCATTCCGCCGGAACAGCGCTTGCGCGTCTATTACGCTGAAGGGCCAAGGGGTTTGCACACGGATCCCCGTGGTTCCTGGCATACGCAGGTTCTGGACTTTTTGCAGGCCATCAACGTGGCTGAAGGCGGCGACCGTTCGGAGTATGGCCGGACGCCGGTCTCTCTGGAGCAGGTTCTTGTCTGGAAGCCGGATCTGATTCTGATTAACGACGATGCCGGGACCCAGGGCGATGTGATGGGGCTGGTGCGCCAGTCTCCGGCCTGGGGCAAGGTCAAGGCAGTGCGCGAGAACCGGGTTTATGCCCTGCCGCACGGGCCTTTCAACTGGTTTGACAGACCGCCCTCTGCAAACCGTTTGGGCGGCATTCTCTGGTTGCGCCATCTCCTCTATCCTGAACGCTTTCCCGGCGACTTTGACGCTGAAGTCAGGGAATTTTTCGCCCTCTTCTACCAGCGCGAGTTGAGCGAGGAGGATTTGGACTACCTGCACCTGCGCACCCGATAGAAGGGAGCATTGAACTTCCAAGGCAGACGCCTTTTGCCCATACACAAACTTGCAGATGAACAAAAAACAAAAGAGAGAGAGATCATGTTGGGAAAAAGAAAGCTCTTCAGCAAGACAGGGCTTGCGGTCTGCCTGGCCCTGGGAGTGGCTGCACCGGCGCTGTCCGCTGAAGAAAGCCCGGAAGAGGAGCAGCGGATCAGCCAGAACAGCCCGACCAAGGCGCAGAACTATGAGGTCTATGAACTGGGCGAAATGCAGGTTCACGGTCAGCGGGAATCCGCAGCCAAGGATGTGATCCTGACCAGAACCTTGAGTTCGGAAGAAATTGAGGCCGCAGGCGCACATGAACTACCTGAAGCCCTGCGACTTTTGCCTGGTCTGAACGTCACCACCACGGGCCGCAAGCACTTTGGCAGTGCGCCCTTTGTGGGCTTCACGCACGAGCAGACCCAAATCCTGATTGACGGCGTACCCTACTACGAACCCTATCGGAACGAAACCAACCTCAACGCCTACCCCACCGACATTGTGGGCCGCATTGATGTCATGCGCGGTGCGCCCTCTGTACTCTACGGCGCGGGCGGCATGGGCGGGGTCATCAACCTTATCACCAAGCAGGCCACAGACCGGCCTACCTTCAACGCCTACACCGAACTGGGTGATGACGAAACCTGGAACATTGGCGCAACTCACGGCAACCGGATAGGCGAGATCCGCTACTGGATCAATGCCCGCTACCAGACCACAAACGGCTGGCGGCTCTCTGACAGCTTTACGCCAGTCACAGCCAAAAACGCTTCAGCTTCTGACCCGGCCAGGGGACGCATCATCCAAAGGGAGGGCAAGCGGGAAAACTCGGATTCGGAAAGCGCCAGTCTCTGGGCCAAGATCGGCTATGAACCAGATGCCAATTCTGCCTACTATGTCACCGGCTTTTACACCCACAACAACTGGAGCGATCCCTGGAGCATCTACGGCGCGGAAAACTTCTTCTCCCGGGGCAGTTCAGGCGCTTTTACCGCCTATGACAAGATCAGCAAGTATGACGACTGGGGGGTGGACATTGACGCCAAGCAGCGGCTGTCCTCTTCTCTGGTAGGGCGACTCAAGTTCTTCTATCACGGTCACGAGGACGATTACGAGAGCTATGCCCTGAACCCTGATACCCTGTCCCTGGTCACGAGGATGCGTGACCAGGACGGGGTCTGGCAGGACTACTATGACCTCAGCACCTACAAGGACTGGGTTCTGGGCGGCTCTGCCCTGCTGGACTGGGAAGTCCACGAGACTGACACCCTGCGCTTTGCCATCCACTACAAGAAGGACCACCACGAGCAGCGCAGCGCGGAATGGGAGCAGTTCAACGCGGCTTCAGCCTTTACCGGTTCTGCGGCTTTGGAAAACGAGTGGCGGCCTCTGGACGGCTTGAGCGTCGTGGCTGGTGTGGCCTACAACTGGTATGACGTGGATTCTGTGGATGACGCCCTGCGGGAAGTCCACAGAAGGCACTACAGAAGCAAGGACTATCCCGGCGGCAAGTTTCCCATCCCGGATGTCAAGGACAGCGTGGATCCCATGATCGGCGCCAGCTACACCTTTGCGGACGCCACCCGTCTTTTTGGTTCTGTGGCCCTGCGCAGTCGCTTTCCTTCCCTGCGGGAACTGTACGGATCCCGGCAGGGCAATCCGGAACTGGACCAGGAACGCAGCACCAACTATACCCTTGGTCTGGAACGGCCCTTTCTGGATGACACGCTCACGATCAGTCTTGCAGGCTTTTACAACAACATTGAAGACCGGATTGACACTGATGCCAACGGCGTGGCCTACAACTCCGGCAAAACCCGCATTTACGGGCTGGAAACCGCAGCGCTTTGGAAACCGGTGGACAGCTTCACCCTGCGCCTGGGCTATACCTTGGCAGAAGGCGAGAACCGCAGCGCTGGGCCAGAGTTTCTGACAGACGACGCGGAAAACGTGCCCCAGCACAAGCTGACCGCAGCCCTGACCTACGCCATCCCGGAGATTCTCACCCGCTTTGACCTGAACGGGGTCTTTGTCAGTGACCAGTACAGCAGCATTCCCACGAGAGACGAACCAGAGGGCAAGCGCATCGCGGGCTACAGCCTGATCAACCTGCGCGTCAGCCAGCCCATCCTTGAGCATTTTGAGCTGTATGCGCAGGCGTACAACCTTCTGGACGCCAACTACGAGGAAAGCTACGGCTATCCCTGCCGGGGTCGCTCCTTTCTGGTGGGCATGAAGACCATGTTTTGAGGCGCTTGCAAGGTGCAGAGCGCTGAAGCGGCATCTCCGGCGCTCTTGCGCTGCTCCCTTTCCTTCGCAAGAGGGAGGGAAAGGGAGTTTGGGAAGAAAAATTGGCGAGTGCGTTTGCTCTCAACCGTGCCTTGGGTGAACATGAACCATCTCCACAACCTTGTTGATTACGGCGTTCTGGGTCTGCTCCTGCTCTTGAGCGTGATCGCGCTGGCCATTGCCCTGGAGCGCTGGCTGGTCTTTCGCCGCGTGCAGGTGGAAGAGTTCCAGAGCCGTCGGGAACTGGAACTGTTCTTGAGCAGCAAGCTGCACCTCATTGCCACCATCGGCGCAAATGCGCCTTACATCGGGCTTCTGGGCACGGTTCTGGGCATCATGCTTACCTTCTACGACATCGGCGCTGTGGGCTTTGACACAGCCAAGATCATGAAGGGATTGGCGCTGGCGCTCAAGGCCACTGCAGCCGGACTTCTGGTGGCCATTCCCTCGGTGGCCTGTTACAACCTGCTTCTGCGCAAGACTCGCGTGCTCCTCATGCAATGGGACATTGCCCATGAACGGTGAACAGGAGTTCGATTATCTGAACGTCATCCCCTTGGTGGACGTGATGCTGGTGCTTCTGACCATTGTACTCACCACCTCCACCTTCATCGCCACAGGCAGCATTGCCGTGAACCTGCCCAAGGCGGATGAGGGGGAAATGGCTTCGACAGCATCCATGCACACCGTTGTAGTGGACAAGAGCGGGGCAATATGGCTGGACGACAGAAAACTCGCCTTGGCAGACTTGCCCGCAGCCATGCGGGGCTTCAATCGCCAGACGCCGGTTCTGCTCCGGGCGGACCGGGATCTGCCGCTGCAGGGTTTTGTGGATGTCTATGAATGCGTGAAAAAGCAGGGCTTTGCAGCCTTGAGCTTGCAAACGGAACAGCCATGAGGGACCAGTTTGCCGCCAGCCTGCTTTCTCTCTTGCTGCACGCGCTGACCCTTTCAACGCTGTTCTGGTTTGGCACGCAGTTGCAGAGGCCCCCAGTGCTGCTCAAGCTGGATCTGACCATTCTGCCCGCGCCCGAAAGACCTCCGCCGCCAGTGGAAGAGCCAGTGCCGCCAGTTCCTGCGCCACCAGAACCAGCGCCTGCGCCGTCTGCCGCCCCTGCCGCGCTGAAGCAACAGGCAAAGCCGGTCAAACCCAAGCCGCAGACCAGGGAGGTTACACCCAAGGTCCCGAAAAAGACGGTCAAACCGGAACCAAGGCCCAAGCCCGCTGTTGTCAAAGCGCCGCTGCCCGTGCAAAAAGCGGTGCAGACCAAAAAGCCCAGGCCCCAGCCGGAACAGGCGCGAAACGTCGGGCCAGCGCCCCAACAAAGACCTGCGCCCCGCCAGACTGTGCGCACTGTGGCGCAGTCCGCAGACACTACCTCGGACTATTCCAGCCTTGCCGGCTTGAGCGCCCGACCCCAGACCCGAAGCATCCGCCCCAGTGGCGCACAGGGCAGCACAGGATCGGGACGAATGAGCGGACAGGGCCAAGGCAATCGGGCGACGGGCCGGGGAAGCGGTACTGCCAGGACATCAGGACAGGGCAGTGGCGGAGTGTACAGTCCGGGCCAGATTGACGGCAGGCTTCAGGTTTTGAAACATACCGAGCCTGCATATCCGGCCTCGGCTCGACGCCGCAACGTGGAAGGCTGGGTCAGGGTGCGCTTTGTGGTCAACGAGCAGGGCAGGCCGGAGCAGATACGGATTCTGGCTGCTGATCCACCAGAGGTTTTCAACTCCAGCGTGCAGCGTGCGGTCTCTGGCTGGCGCTTCAGGCCCGGAACCGTGCAGGGACGCACAGTGCGGGTTTTGGTGGAGCAGACCATCCGCTTCAGTTTGCGGTAGGGGAGGGCACTTTATGAGTGCGGAGTGCGGAGTTTGCCGTGCGAAGCTCGGCCATTTGTTCAACTCCACTCTCAACTCTCCACACTGTTTCAACTTCACTCTTCACACTGTCTTTTCCATGATCGCTTGGGACGACAAAATCCTGCACTGGTTTCTGGAAGCCAGCGCCCACACTGGCTACCACCGGGACCTGGCCGCGCTCCTGTGGACGCGGCTGGGTCACTTTGCCACAGCCTTTGATCTCGGCGCAGGTTCCGGCGCTCTGTCGCTGGCCCTGGCCAGACTGGGCGTCCGGGTGACAGCAGTGGAGGTCCAGCAAGCCGCAACAGACAACCTGAAAAAACTGGTCGCCACTGCCGGACTGGGTGACAGGGTTCAGGTCATTCAGGCCGACTGGACCCGGCTTGTCGGGCCATCCGCAGAGGTAGGCATCTTGAGCTATTGCAACGGCGTTTGTGACCAGTGGCCTGCCCTGCGGCGTCTCTGCCAAAAACGGCTGGTCGTACTCAAGGGCGCGGCCAGCGGACCTGCACCCCTCTTTGGCATGAAGGGCTTTCCAGCCCGGACTCCCAAGGACAGACACGAAAGTACAGCCAGCATCCGCGCTGCCCTGAAAGGCTACGGTGTGACCTTTACCGAAGAGCCGCACTTCCGGGACTTTGGGCAGGTTCTGGCTGATCAGGCGGATCTGGAAGACTTTTTGCGCAGGTATTACGGCGAGCGGATCGCGGCCCGGGTTCAGGAGGCTGCTGCCCTCTGCGAGCGCCTGCCGGACGGGCGGCTGTATCTGCCGCGCCAGCGCCAGTCGGCGCTGTTCCTTGTCAACATGGAGGAAATATGCTCACCTTTGACGAAGCGCTAACCCGCGCTGAACACTATCACGGCCATATCTGTTCCGGCCAGGTCCTGGGCATTCGGATGATCCAGCACGGTCTGCGCCTGATGGGTCTGGAGAACGACAATCTGCGCGATCTGATGGTCTTTGTGGAGTCAGACCGCTGCGTGCTGGATGCGGTCTATGCGGCCACTGGTCTGACCATGGGCCGCCGCCGGGTAAAACTCAAACCTCACGGCAAGACCGCCATGAGTCTGGTTGACCTGAACACCGGGCTGGGCTTCAGGCTCTGGGTGAAATGCCCGGACTTTCCGCCGCCAGACGCGGACTGCAAGACCTGGTGGGCGCAGTACACTGACGATCAGCTCTTTGGTGTGAGCAAGGTGCATATAGCCATCCCGCCCGAAGACCTGCCCGGCAGGCCAAAGTATGAGGCAGAGTGCGACGCCTGCGGGGCAAGCGTTCTGGATAATCGCCACGTGGAGCAGGACGGCAGGACACTCTGCCTCGACTGCGCAAACGGCCCCTATTGGACAGAGGTGACGCCGTGAGTCCTGTCCAGACAGCCACAAGCTCACCCTGGGCCTTGTACGACTCCCTGCTGCAGGAAGTGCCGGAGACGCCTGTCGAGCAAGTTGTTGTGGGACAACACTGGCTGGTCGTGCGGGCAGGCGAACTCTGCGGTATGAGCATGAATTACTGGGAACAGCCCCTTGATCCTGCCTGGGCGCAGGCTTGGCAGGGCAAGCCCCTGTCCTCTCTGGCGCGGGAACTGAAATCCTGGAACTTTGGGCAGGCTGCCCTGGGTCTTGCCGCGCTGAATGCGGCCTGCAACCAGCCGGACCGTCTGCACACACTCTGGCAGGATGCCGCCTTTGCGGAAGACCGCGACGCTTTTACCGCAGAACAGGAAGCGATGCGCGGCAAGAAGGTGGCAGTCATTGGCGGCTTTCCTGGCCTGCCGGGCAAGGACCACTGCGAGTTGAGTGTTCTGGAACGCCGTCCGCAGGAGGGCCAGTTTCCAGACAGCGCCTGTGAGTATATCCTGCCAGAACAGGACCTGATCTTTGCCACTGGAACCACGCTCATCAACAAGACCCTACCCCGTCTGGTGCAACTGAAGGGTCAGGCGCGATTTTCCCTGGTTGGTCCCAGTGCGCCCCTGCATCCGCTTCTGTACGCACAGGGCGTGGACGTTCTGGCAGGCGTGGTGGTGGATAATGCCCCCCAACTGATCTTGAGCGTGCAGGGTGGGGCCTGTCATCAGGTGTTCGGGCACGGCGTCACCCGAGTCAACCTGCCCAAGGAACTGTTGCGCCATGCCTGAAGCATGGGTTCTCAAAAAAGGCGCTCTGCTGGCCTGGATTCTGCCGCTTCTGATCTGTGTGGTGTCTCTCTGTTGTGGGGCCTACGGCTTCACTGTGGAGGACTTTCTGGCACTCTGCCGGGGCGAAGGCGCAGACACTGCACTGGCCGTGCTTTGGGAAATACGCCTGCCCCGGATTCTGGCCGGACTGTTGGTGGGTGGGGCCTTGGCCCTAGCTGGTGCAGCCTTTCAGGGGATGTTCCACAATCCCTTGGTGTCGCCGGACATTCTGGGCGCTTCCGCAGGCGCGGGCTTTGGAGCCTCGCTGGCAATTCTTCTGGGTGCGGACATGGCAGGCATCCAGACCTGCGCCTTTGTCTTTGGCCTTGCGGCTGTGGGACTGGCAACCCTCATTGGCAGCAGAATACAGGCTGATCCCACACTGGGCCTGATCCTCGCGGGCATCCTCATCGGGATGCTCTGCTCGGCTGCCACCGCATACCTGAAGATTCTGGCTGATCCGGACAGCAAACTGCCTGCCATTACCTTCTGGCTCATGGGCGGCCTGAACAGTGTCAACCTGCACGACGTGCTGGTGGTTCTTGCGCCCATGCTTCTGGGCATACTTGGGCTGATGCTTTTGCGCTGGCCCATCAACCTGCTGACCCAGGGCGAGGATGAGGCCCGGTCCCTGGGGTTGAACACCCGCCGCATCCGGCTGGCTGTCATCTGCTGTGCTACCCTGCTCTCTGCCTCTGCCGTGTGCATCAGCGGGGTAGTGGGCTGGATCGGGCTGATTGTGCCGCATCTGGGCCGATCTCTGGTGGGTGCGGACAACCGGCGGCTCTTTCCGGTCTGTCTGTCCCTGGGGGGCGGCTTCACCGTTCTGGTGGACACCCTGGCCCGCAGCCTCTCCTCTCTGGAAATCCCTCTGGGCATTCTCACCGCCTTTGTGGGTGCGCCCTTTTTCCTCTACTACATGGTTCGCCGCAAGAGCGGCTTTGCCTGATGACCGCGCTCTCTGTTCGCAATCTGGTCTGCGGCTACCCGCGCCGCCGGGTTCTGTCCGGACTGTCCTTTGACCTGCACGCAGGCGAAATGCTCTGCGTTCTGGGGCCAAACGGTTCGGGCAAGTCCACGCTTTTCCGCACGCTTTTGGGTCTTCTTCCCGTGCTGTCCGGGGAAATCCTGCTGGACAGTCAGCCTCTTGCTGCGCTGAATGACAAGGAACGGGCACGGCGCGTGGCCTATGTGCCGCAGTCCACGCAACCCACCTTTGCCTTCAGCGTACTGGATACGGTTCTGATGGGTCGGGCCTGCCATCTACCGCGCTTTGCCGCACCCGGCCCGGCAGACCGGGCCGCTGCCCGGCGGGCGCTGGAAGTCATGGGACTTTCCGCGCTTGCCGAGCGGGCTTTTACCGAGTGCAGCGGCGGGGAGCGGCAACTGGCACTCTGCGCCCGCGCCCTTGCCCAAGGCTCGTCCCTGCTGGTGCTGGATGAACCCACGGCCAGCCTTGACTTTGGCAATGGCTTGCGCATGATGACGCATCTGCGCAGGCTGGCGGAGCGGGGCTATGCGCTTCTGCTCTCCACGCATGACCCGGAAATGGCCTTGCGTTGCGCTCACAGGGTGCTGCTTTTGCATCAGGGGAGCATGGCAGGCTTTGGTGAACCAGCAGCGCTTCTGGACGCAGACATGGTGTTCCGGCTCTACGGCGTGCGCACCCAGCGCCTGACCCTGAACTGCAAATGCGGTGAGGCACACGTGTTCATGCCTGCATGAGGGGTGATCTTGCGGTGAGGGTTTGAGTGTGGCTTTTTCCGGGATGGAGAGGTGATTCAAAGGCTCTTCCTTTGGCGCTTGGCAACAAG
>CAMNHX010000030.1 GCA_946539945.1 uncultured Desulfobulbus sp.
GGTAATGGCTGCCATGTGTTTCTTGACAGCAGGCGGCAAAGCGCCGTTCAAAGGCAAGACCGGATTGTGCTGCGCCCGTCCTGTCTGAATGGCATAGTTGAAGACCTGTCCGGCAAGCTGAAGAACACGATGGGCAGTTTCAAGCCGTCCACCCGCCTCAATGCGCCGGGCCACTGCCAGCATCTCCTGCGGTGTCACAGTGTCCACAGGTTGCGAACCTATCCAAGGGAAGAGATGCAAACGCAAACGTCCCTCAAGGGATTGCGTGTAGGATGCCGCTCTTGAGGGCGCGAACTTGCTCAACCATTCTGTGGCAACAGCGGTAAAGGTGTTTGCGCCGCCTGCCTTCGCCCGCCTCCCCCGGTGTTGGACACGAGGGTCTTTACCCGCTGCAAGCTGCTGTCTGGCCTCTTGCGCCAATTCCCGTGCCGTCTTCAATGTCACCTTGGGATATGCGCCCAAAGACAGCTTGCGCTTGGTCTTGTCGCCCTTGGGGAAGCGAAAACCAAAGCGCCAGTACTTGCCACCATTGGGGAAGACCTCCAGAAATAGACTGCCGCCGTCCTTGAGCGTGTACATCTTCTCTTTGGGCTGTGCGGTTCTAATGTGCGTGTCAGTCAGTAGATTCATGCTCTTGGTCATATCTGGCCTCTTGATGGTGTCATATAAAAAGGTGTCACTTGGCCCATGACACCAAAAATGACACCTTTCCCCTCGGCTGTCACCAAGTTTTTTCGGTCTTCCCCGGCATGAAAAGCATGAAAAAGGCCCAGAACCTTTAATGATTCCGGGCCATTACAGTATTTATCGGCTTTCGCCGGTTTTGACTTTGGCGGAGGGACAGGGATTCGAACCCTGGGTGGAGTTGCCCCCACAACGGTTTTCGAGACCGTCCCGTTCAACCGCTCCGGCATCCCTCCGCAGATTGCGATGCGCCTTTGTACCTTGCCCGCACCGAAAAAGCAAGAAATCGCTGGACTTTTCGGAACACCTTGCCATCAGGGTTGGCGAACGTCAAAGGTGTTGCACTGATCCGGGTTACCGCTTGCGTAGCCCTGCTTGAACCAGCGCACCCGCTGCGCCGAAGTGCCGTGCGTGAAGGTTTCCGGCGTAACGTAACCGCGCTGATTCTTTTGCAGGCGGTCATCGCCAATCTGGCTGGCCGCATTGAGCGCCTCTTCAATATCGCCAGGCTCCACCAGGTTTTTGACCCGGTCTGCATTGTGTGCCCAGACGCCCGCAAAGCAGTCGGCCTGCAGCTCCAGACGCACGGAGTACTGGTTGTACTCCTCCTTGGACAGACGCTGTCGCAGGGCCTGCACCTGACCGCTGATACCCAGAAGATTCTGCACGTGGTGTCCCACCTCATGGGCGATCACATAAGCCTGGGCAAAATCGCCGGGAGAGTTCAGCTTGCTCTTCAGATCATCGTAAAAGGCCAGATCAATATAGACCTTGTGATCTGCCGGACAGTAGAAAGGTCCCATGGCAGACTGGGCAAAGCCGCAGGCCGAATTGATGCTGTCCCGGAAGAGCACGAGTTTCGGCTCCTCGTAGCGCTTGCCGCTGGCCTGGAAAATGCGGTTCCAGTTGTCCTCGGTGTCAGCCAGTACCACAGCCACAAATTCTCGCTGCTGCTTTTCCAGTCCGCTTTCCTGAACCGGACCAGACTGTGTGACCTGCCCCGGTTGGCCCTGTCCCTGCAAGGCCCCGCCAATCTCCATGACCGTTCCCGGATCAATACCAAAGTACATACCCACCAAGGCCAGCAGCAAAAGCCCTATGCCACCGCCCGCTACCGGCTTGGAGATGCGGGAGCCGCGTCTGTCTTCCAGGTTGTCGGATTGTCGTTGTCCTTGCCAGCGCATATACGTGCCTCCTGTTTGACGAAAAAGAAAGGCGGGACGCAAAGCCCCGCCGGAAACAGCGGGCGACCTGAAGCCGCTCCGCCTTGCGTTTCAGAGTTTTTCTGCCCCAAAGGTATTGCACTGCGAGGGATCGCCTGACTTGTAGCCACGTTTGAACCAGCGGACCCGTTGGGCTGAAGTGCCGTGGGTGAAGGTGTCTGGCGTCACCTCGTAACCGGCTGAACGCTGCAAATGATCGTCGCCGATCTTGCTGGCCGCATTGAGTGCCTCTTCAATGTCGCCTGGCTCTACCAGATGCCTGGTGCGATCCGCGTAGTGCGCCCAGATCCCGGCGTAGCAGTCAGCCTGCAACTCCAGCCGCACAGACAGCCTGTTGGACTCAACTTCAGACAGTTTCTCGCTTTGGCGGTCCACCTCGTCGCTGGCGCCCAAAAGTTTTTGCACGTGGTGTCCCACTTCATGGGCCAAAACGTAGGCTTGGGCAAAGTCTCCGGGTGCGCCCAGATCGCGTTTCAGCTCCTCGTAAAAGGAGAGATCAAGATAGACCTTCTTGTCAGCCGGACAGTAAAAAGGTCCGATGTCCGCCTGGCCGATACCGCACTTGGTGTTCACGTCTTCCCGGAACAGCACCAGCTTGGGTTCTTCGTAGGTCAGATTATTGGCCTTGAAGATCGTGTGCCAAGTGTCCTCCAGATCAGCCAAGACCACGGAGACAAAACGGCGCAACTGTTGCTCCTTGGCGTCTTCCTCCACGGGCTTGCCTGTTTCCTCCGTTTGCTCGTCATTGCCCAGAATGGCGTTACCGATGTCCATGGTGGTCTCTGGGTCAATGTCAAACAGGAAGCTGCCCACCAAGGCCAGCAGCAAAAGCCCGATGCCACCGCGCCGGACAGCGCGGGAGCCTCGCCTGTCTTCCACGTTGCCGGATTCCCGTTGTCCTTGCCAGCGCATGGAAACCTCCTGAATGGCGAAAAAGGGGATGTCTTGCAAATCTGGAAGGTACTGTCTGCATGGGGAAAAGACAAGCATTTCGCGGGGCGATAGTGGCTGGAACTGCGCGATCAAGGCGGAAGGGGAAACGGGTAATCATGGTCTTTGCCGCAACAATGGGCATGGCTGAACCGGGAAAAAGCCTGTTCCACTCTCCTCACGGCAGTTTTTCCTCTTCACGAGGCTTGAGCTGTTCAGAAGTATCTACCTCCAAAGAGTGCTTTTCCTTGAGACTGCGAACTGTACGCCGCCCTTTTTCGTTTGCAGACCCTGCTTCTTCCTGTAATGTTGCCGGACAGCAAAGTGGTTCAGGAGCGCCTGTCGCTTCTGGACACGACAAAAGTTCCCGCCAGTGAGCGGGAGCAAGCAGGGGTCCGACCCGAAAAACGGTCTCTGGGCCTTAAAATCCGCTGAACTATGAGGTGAGGTATGTTTGGTTTGGGTATGCCTGAACTGATCGTTATTCTGGTGATTATCGTGATTCTGTTCGGTGCGGGCAAGTTGCCGGAAATCGGTAGCGGTATCGGCAAGGGTATCAGGAACTTCAAGGATGCCACCAAAGGCGAAGAGAACAAGACCCTTGACGCCAAAGTTGAGGAATCAAGTGAGGAAAAAAAGGCTTGAATCCTCTTTTCCCGCTGGTTTTCCAACTCCGGCTTTCCGGGCTGCGAGCAGAATGCCCTTGGGTGCTGCTTGCAGCTTTGTTTTTTTGCAAGCCCCGACACGCCCTGTTCGCCTGCTTCCACGCCGCCTGCGGCCAGTGCCTTTCCGTTCTCTGCCCACTGTCTGGCAAGGCTGCGGCTTGCGTCATCTGCCCGGAAAGGGTACACTTTTCGCGTAGCTTCGCTGTTGCAGGTCCTTTTGGTTGCACATTCAGGAGCAGCTCATCATGCATAACGGTCATAACGGTCTTTTTGTCGGGCAGTGCAGTGTCGAACTGGTGTACTACCTGCCGCACGCCCTCTTGCCCCGCCAGCGAATGAAGGCGGAGCGCCAGCTTGCCTTTGCGGGCGGCGCTGCCACCAATGCGGCCATCGCCTTTTCCGCCTTTGAAAACGTCGCCAGCCTGATTACCGGTCTGGGCGAGCATCCGCTTGCCGAAGTGGCGCGTTCCGACATCATGGATCGCGCCGTGGCCCTGATCGATCTGGATTCCCTGCCACACCGTCCGCCCTCTGTCGGCTCGGTTCTGGTGGATCTGGAAACCCACGAGTACAGCGTGGCCTATGCCACCACCTATGCCCGCAAGCTGCGCAACGTTGAGCTTGGCGAGACCATTTTTAGTGGGGTGGACATTGTCATGCTGGACGGCACTTATCTGCCCCAGGCCGTGGAAGCGGCACGAACGGCCCGGAAACGGGGCATTCCGGTGGTCCTGGACGGCGGCGTCTGGCGTCCAGGTCTGGAAGAACTGCTGCCCCTTGTGGACTATATCATTGCCTCCCGCGCCTTCCGCACGCCAGATTGCACCAATGTGGGCGAGATGTTCGCGACTCTGCGCAAATACGGCATTGAATACCAGGCTGTCACCCGGGCCAGCGAGCCGATTTTGCTGCACGAAAAAGGAGTCACAGAGGAACTGCCCATTGAAAAGGTACTGGTTCTGGACACCTTGGGAGCAGGCGACATTCTGCACGGCGCTTTTTGTCATTTCATTCTGGAACACGACTTCAAAACCGCCCTGCAAAAGGCCAGCGAGGTGGCCACGCTGGCCTGCACCGCCTTGGGGCCACGCGCCTGGATTGAGCAGATACACCTCTCCACAGAGGAGTAACCGCTTTCAGGTTGCGTTTGTAGGAGGCCCCTTCTATAATCGCCCTTGGTTGCCGTTTGCAGGCGCGTGCCCGCGTTTGCAGGCGGCTCTTTTCTTCTCTTTCAAGCAGGCGCTTTCATGTACAGAAATTTCAAAATTGTTCCCAACATCATCTTTGGTCGCGGCGCTTTCAACCAGCTTGGCGAGATCCTCAAACCCAAACGGACACCCGGTGGCTGCATGGTTTTCGTGATGGACGAGGTCTTTTCCGGCAAAGAGCTTGAATCCCGCCTGCCGCTGGAAGGGGGCGATCTGCTCCTGCCGGTCTGCGTGCGGGACGAACCCAAGACCAAGTATGTGGACGAGTTGACAGCCAAGGTCAAGGCATACACCACGCAGCCCGACGGCGTGATTGGCATTGGCGGCGGGTCCAGCATGGATCTGGCCAAGGCCGTGTCGCTCATGCTCACCAATCCAGGATCTTCGGTGGAGTATCAAGGCTGGGATCTGATCAGGAATCCGGCGGTTTATCATGTGGCAGTGCCGACTCTTTCCGGCACAGGAGCAGAAATCTCCCGCACTGCGGTCTTGACCGGCCCGGAAAAGAAACTGGGACTGAACTCCGACTACACGCTCTTTGATCAGGTACTTCTGGACCCGGAACTGACCGCAGGCGTGCCCAAGGACCAGTGGTTCTACACCGGCATGGACTGCTATATCCACGATATTGAGTCCCTGAACGGCACCTATCTGAACGCCTTCAGCAAGGCATACGGCGAAAAATCCCTGGAACTCTGTCACCAGGTTTTTCTGGAGGAGCATGAGGACAGCGCTGACCGCCTGATGATGGCCTCGTATTTTGGCGGCATGAGCATTGCGTATTCGCAGGTTGGGGCCTGCCACGCGCTGTCCTACGGCCTGTCCTTTGTGCTGGGCACGCATCACGGTGTGGGTTGCTGCATCACCTTTGACGTGCTGGACGAGATTTACCCGGAAGGTGTCAAGGTCTTCCGTGAGATGATGGCGCGGCACAAGGTGTCCCTGCCCCGAAACCTGACACAAGGTTTGAGCGAGGCAGACATGGATACCATGGTCAAGGTGTCTTTGGGTATGACCCCGCTCTGGGAAAACTGTCTGGGCAAGGACTGGCAGAACATTATGACGCCAGCCCGCGCCAGAGAACTGTTCAGCCGGATGTGAGCCACAACCTGAAGGCAGGCGCAGAGTCCACCTCACTGCAAGAATCCCCGGTTTGCCGTGCAAACCGGGGATTCAACTGTTTTCATGAATTCTCAGCAAATCTCTGCAACTCTATCCAGAATGATGAGGTTTTCGGGGAAAACCGTGCGACTTGAGACAGGCGAGACGAAAGCATTCTGCCGCTTCCCGGCATGGGGAAGTCTTCCTGTTCACCGCCATTCCCTTTTTTTCTGTCCGGGATGAGCCGGTCTTTTCAGCCTTCAAATGAGTTCCGGCAGACCGCCGCCTTCCTCGTAGGCGCGGATGACTTCCAGAAAACGTGCGCCAAAGCGTTCCGCCTTGACCTCGCCCACACCGGGCACATCCAGGAGTTCCCAGCGGGTGCGCGGCATTTTGACGCACATCGCGTGCAGGGTGGCGTTGTTGAAAACCATGTAGGCCGGAATCCCCATTTCCGAGGCAATTTCCGCCCGCAGTTCCTTCAAACGGCTGAACAGCTCGCCGCCAGCCTGCGGCAGGCCCGGCGCAAAGGAAACCTGCCTGCGCCCCTTGCCTCGCTTTTCACGAGGCGGTTCCGGCTCTTTGGGCAGTTTGACCACAAAGCGTTCCCTGTTGCGCAGAAAGACCATGCTACGCTCGCAAAACTCCACCACCGGATAGGGGCCACCGCTTGCCTGAAGCAGTCCAGCCTCGATGAGCGCATCCAGGACACTGCGCACCCGGTGCGTGCTGATCTCTGCCATAATGGCATAGGTTGACAGGGTGTCAAAACCGGAGGCCAGGATTTTCTGGTCCTTTGCGCCGCGCAGGATGGCCACAATCGTGCTGCGACCCACGATCCGATTCCGCTCCCGCAAACGGTACACGCAACTGATGATCTTCTGCGCTTCCAGGGTTGCGTCTTCCTCCACAAAGTTCGTCGTGCAGTTGCCGCAATGGCCGCAGAACAGCGGCGCATTCTCGCCAAAATAGTCCAGGATGCAGTGGCGCAGACAGTGGGTTGTGGTAGCGTAAAAGGTCATCTGTTTGAGGCGCTCCAAGGCCCGATCCCGCAGACTGTCCTTGAGCGCCGGGTCCAGGTCAGGCTGGTCTGTAAAGCCTGCGTCAATCAGAAACTCTGCTGTAACCCGATCCTTGGGCGAGTACAGCAGAACGCAGTCCGCCGCCTCGCCATCGCGACCGGCCCGGCCTGCCTCCTGATAGTAGCCTTCCAGGTCCAGCGGCATGTTGTAGTGGATGACAAAGGACACGTTACTCTTGTCAATGCCCATGCCAAAGGCGTTGGTGGCGACCATCACCAGCTTGCGGTCATAGACAAACTCTTCCTGACTCCAGCGGCGCTCGGCAAGCGTGAGTCCCGCATGGTAGCGGGCAGCGGCCAGCCCCTGTTCTGTCAAAAAATCGCAAACTTCGTCCACAGCCTTGCGCGTTTGGCAATAGACAATACCGCACTGACCCGCATGTTTGCGGCAGAGCGCCAGAAGCGCCTCACGCTTGGCCTGCCGGTTTTTGGGGCGCTGTACGGCAAAGGTGAGGTTGGGACGGTCAAAGCTGGCAAGCTGGCAATAGGGATTCCGCAGGGCCAGAAGCCGCACAATGTCTTCCTGCACTGCCTGCGTGGCTGTGGCAGTAAAGGCAGCCACAGGCGGACGGGTCGGGAGTGTGTCCAGAAAGGGTGCGATAGCCACATAATCAGGCCGGAAATTGTGGCCCCACTGGGACACGCAGTGCGCCTCATCAATGGCGACCAAGGCAGGCGGATGGGCTTGGCAGAAGGCCCGGAACTCCTCATTTTGCAGGCGTTCTGGCGCGGCGTAGAGGAGTTTGCAGACGCTGTTTGCCGCCTGATACAGCGCCTCGCGGCGTTCCTGGGGCAGGGAGGCGGAGTTGAGACAGGCCGCAGCCACGCCATTTTGGCGAAGCGCCTGGACCTGATCCGCCATCAGGGAGATCAGGGGCGAGAGTACCAGCGTATAACCGGGCAGGCACAGGGCAGGCGTTTGAAAACAGATGGATTTTCCCGCGCCTGTGGGCATCACGGCCAACACGTCACGGCCCGCCATCACCGCCTCAATGACGCCCTCCTGATTGGGCCGGAAGGCATCATAGCCAAAAAAGGTCTTGAGCGCCTCGCGGGGCTGAAGTGCCATGTGTGCCTCAAGGTTGAAAAAAGGCGAACCGTTGCCAGGCTTCACGTCGCCTTTTCAGGCAAGGAAACACCTGTTTCCTCTGTGTCATGCCCAACAAAATTTCTTACGTTGAGTCCATTGGCTTTGGGCGGGGAAGAGGTCAGGCGGGTTCTGGCAGCCCGCTCACAACAGCCCTTCAACCAGCCTGGCACACATATCCGCCCGATTGAGTGTGTAGAGATGCACACCCGGCGCACCTCGATCCAGGAGTTCCTGTATCTGCTTTCTGGCATGGGCGATGCCGACTTCAAAGGCTGCCTCTGGCCCTTTTTTTTCTTCTGCATCCAGAAGGTCGTTCACCAGTTGTCCCGGAACCCGGGCGTTGCAGAACTTCAGGGTAAAGCGCAACGAGGCCAGACTGCGCACCGGCAGGATGCCGGGCACGACCGGCGCGGTGACACCCTGTTCGTGCAAACGCTCCACATAGTCAAAGTAACTTCGGTTGTCAAAAAAGAGCTGAGTGATCCCGAAATGCGCACCGCATTCAAACTTGTCGCGCATGACCGCAATGTCCGCTGAAAAGGAGAGCGATTCGGCATGACCTTCCGGGAAGGCAGCCGCACCGATGCCCAGGTTCGGGTTGAAGACCCGGATGTGTCGGATCAGGTCGCTGGCATGGGGAAAGTTGCGGAACAGTTCTGCGTCAGGAGCAGTGTTGCCGACAGGGCGGTCGCCGCGCAGGGCCAGGACGTTCTCAATGCCCATGACGCTGATAGCCTCCAGAAAGCGGTCGATCTTTTCCTGTGAGGCCAGAACGCTGGTCAGATGCGGCATAACCGTGAAACCGCAGGTCTCAATCAGCTGGCGGCACAAATCCAGCGTCTTGTCCTGGGAAGAGCCTCCTGCGCCATAGGTGACAGAGACAAAGAGCGGTTTGAGTTCAGCCAGTTTTTGGGCGGTTTGCAGAAAATCGGGCCAGTCTTCCCGCTTTTTCGGCGGGAAAAATTCCAGGGAAAGGAAAGGGCGTTTCTGGGCAAGGGCTTCAGGGATGCGCATGGCTTTGCTGTTCGGTTATTTTTTGTTGCCGCCCCAGACCGGATCCTGGCCGAAACGCGCCTGCCACCAGTCCTGGGGATCGTAGATGTCTGCTGCTTTGGCCTGTGTCGGCGCTTTCAGAGGAAAGCGGTACTGCCCGCAGTAGCGTTTGAGAACACTGTAGGCCGCAGTGATGCGGTACATTTCCTGCTCGCCGCGCTGCCGGGCTGCCTCGTTTGTGGCAAGGTCTGGATGGAATTTCCGGCTCAAGCGATGGTAGGCTGCCTTGATGTCCTCCAGTGTGGCGGTCTCGCCCAGTCCCAGCAGCGCGGCGGCTGCCTCCACTTCCTGCCATTCCTGCCGGTTCATGCTGCTGTTCCACTGTCCTTTTTCCAGGATTTTTCCGTGCCCTGCCAAAGGCGCAGGATGTTGGCCCGATGCTTGAACCAGATCAGGACCATGACAAGGAGCGCCAGTCCTGCCTGCC
>CAMNHX010000031.1 GCA_946539945.1 uncultured Desulfobulbus sp.
GACCAACATCGGCAGCATTGACATCGTTCTGGGCGAATCGGATCGTTGAGCAGGGGAGAAGACTATGCACGCCCTCATTCTGTTGCTGTACATCATTTTGCTCTTTGTGGTGGTACTCTTGCATGTTGCTTATGCCACCTATTTTGAACGCAAGATCATTGGTCATATGCAAGTACGCATGGGACCAATGGAAGCCTCTTGGCACGGTCTCTTGCAACCCTTTGCCGACGGCATCAAGTGCTACTTCAAGGAAGACGTTGTGCCTGACCATGTGGACAAACTGTGCTTCCGCTTGGCGCCTGTCGTCATTTTTGCTGCCATGACCACTTCGCTTGCCGTGTTGCCCTTTGCGCCCGGCTGGGTCGTGGCAGACATTGACATCGGACTGCTCTTCATCTTCGCCATGAGCGGTTTGGGTAGTTACGGGGTGGTACTGGCAGGCTGGGCTTCCAACTCCAAGTACACCTTCCTGGGCGGTCTTCGCTCCATGGCCCAGGTCATCAGCTATGAAATCGCCATGGGCTTGAGCCTAGTCGGCGTGATGCTCATGGCAGGAACCCTGAACTTGAGCGCCATTGTCGAGGCCCAAGGCGGCACGTTTTGCGGTATGTACGTGTTTCCGCAGATTATCGCCTTTGGTGTCTTCTTTGTCGCGATGTTGGCTGAAACCAACCGTGTACCCTTTGACCTGCCCGAGGCAGAATCAGAGTTGGTTTCCGGGTACTCTACCGAATACAGCGGCTTCCGTTACGCCATGTTTTTCATGGCCGAGTACATTGGTATGTTTGTGATGTCCTCCATCGGCACGGTCTGCTTTTTCGGTGGCTGGAGCGGTCCTGTTGAAGTACCTTCTTTCCCGGCCTTCTGGTTTGTCCTCAAGGTCTATGCCTTTATGTTTGTCTTTATCTGGATTCGGGCGACCATGCCGCGTTACCGTTATGACCAGCTCATGGAACTGGGCTGGAAATGGTTGATTCCCCTGGCGCTCGCCAATGTGGTGCTGACCGCCTTGTTCAAGGCGATTTTCTGAAAACGGGGCAGAGAACTATGCAGATTCAGTACAAAAAAAAGCGCACCCTGTTGCAAAACCTTCTGTTGGTCGAGCTGGCGCAGGGTATGTGGCTCACCCTGAAGCGGCTCTTTTCCAAACCGATTACCCTGCAATATCCCCATGAGCAGCCTGTGGTGCGGCGTGGTTTCCGCGGACAGCACGCCATGGTCCCGGATCCGAAGAACGGTAAGGCCCGGTGCATCGGTTGCTTGAAGTGTCAGAAAGTGTGTCCTTCCCAGTGCATTCAGGTGCGTATGGGCAAGGACCCGGAAACCAAACGCCGTGTACTGGAAGACTATACGGTTGATGCGTTGCGCTGCATATACTGTGGCTACTGCGCGGAAGTCTGTCCAGTCAATGCGATTATTCTGACTGAAGTGTTTGACTATTCGGCCTCCACGCGGAAAGAGCTGCACTGGGATTTGCCGCATCTTCTGGCAAACTGGGACAGCTACCTGCAAAGTACCGGGGAGTCGCTGGAAACCTATGTCAATCCCACTTGGCGGCCTCGCGGTCTGCCGGACTCCAGTTTTCCGGCACTCAAGCGTTTGCCCGTTGACGACGAGTGGAAGGGGCTGAAACAGGTGACTGGTCGGCTCGCCAAGGCATTCCATCCTCTGAACAGGTAATCCCATGTTTACTACCTTCTTTTTCTGGTATTGCGCCTTGGTGATTCTGGGTTGCGGCCTTTTGGCCATCAGCCTGCGCAATCCGGTACACAGCGTGTTGTCGGTGCTGGTGCTGTTCTTCCATCTGGCTGGACTCTACCTCTTGTTGCAGGCTGAATTTCTGGCGGCAGTGCAGGTGATCGTTTATGCCGGAGCCATTCTGGTTCTCTACCTGTTTGTGCTTTTCCTGATCAATTTGAAAGAAGAGCTCAAACTGGATGCCTTTGTTCCAGGGGTCAAGCTGGGGCGGGGTATTGCTGTCGGACTCTTTGTCCTCCTGCTGTGGGCCTTGCCCTCCTTTACAGCTGGTCAGCATGGGCAGTGGACCAGCAAACTGATAGAGGAGAACGGTCATGTCCAGACCCTTGGGCTGGAGATTTTTACCCAGTATCTGCTTCCCTTTGAAATTGCAGGCGTCATCCTGCTGATGGCCCTGATTGGCGGACTGGTGCTGGCGGCCAAGATTGACCGCCCGGCAGACAACAAGACAGCAAGCGTCCCGGAAGCCTCGGGGCAGCAGATGGAGAAACATCCATGATTTCCTTGCACTGGTATATGGGGCTTGCCGCTGCCCTGTTCTGCATTGGCGTGTGCGGTTTTCTGACCCGCCGCAACTTTATCATGATGCTGCTATCGGCAGAACTCATGCTGAATGCGGTGAATCTGAATCTGGTGGCGATGAGCCACTATCTGGAATCCCTGCGCGGTCAGGCTTTCACCTTCTTTATCATCACCGTTGCCGCTGCGGAGGCAGCCGTGGGTCTTGGTATTGCCATTGCGCTCTACCAGCACCGTCGCAACGTTCATACGGATTCCTTCACCGAACTGAAAGGTTAAGGCCATGTCCATTTCAATCCTTGCTATTCCGTTTTTGCCTTTGATCGCCTTTGTGCTGACCCTGCTCTTTGGCAGGCAGATCGGCACAAAAGTGCACTGGCTCCCCATAGCCGCCGTGCTGGGTTCCTTCTGCTGTGCGCTTGTGGCCTTTTGCCGTGTGCAGTCAGGGGAAATTATCAACGCTGATCTGTACACTTGGATCCAGTCCGGCAGCTTCCGGGTTTCCGTGGGTTTCCTGGTTGACCAGCTTACGGCTGTGATGTTGATAGTTGTGACCAGTGTCAGTTCTCTGGTTCACATTTACTCTGTGGGCTACATGAAGGGAGAGGAAGGCTACTACCGCTTTTTCGCGTATTTGAGCCTGTTTACCTTCTCCATGCTCATGCTAGTCATGGGCAACAACTTCATGCAGCTCTTCTTTGGCTGGGAAGCAGTGGGTCTTTCCTCCTACCTGTTGATCGGCTTTTACTTCAATAAGAAGTCTGCCAGTGATGCAGGCAAGAAAGCCTTTATTGTCAACCGCTTTGGCGACTTCGGTTTCCTGTTGGGTATGTTTCTCGTCTATACCCAGTGTGGCAGTCTGCACTACTCTGAAGTCTTTGCCAAAGCCCCGCAGATAGGTGCGCTTACTTTCAGCTTCCTGGGCATGGATATCCATGTAGCTACGCTGATCGCCATGCTGCTGTTCTGCGGTGCAATCGGCAAATCCGCGCAGATTCCTCTGCACGTCTGGTTGCCGGACGCCATGGAAGGTCCGACACCAGTCAGCGCCCTGATTCATGCGGCAACCATGGTGACTGCTGGCGTTTTTCTGGTTGCCCGTTGCAACCCGATCTTTGCCCTGTCCACATTCACCCTGAATTTCATCGCCATTTTGGGCGCTGTGACTGCACTCTTTGCGGCAACCATTGCCTTGGTGCAAACTGACATCAAGCGGGTGGTGGCCTACTCCACAGTTAGCCAACTCGCCTATATGTTCATCGCCTGTGGCGTTGGCGCTTATGCGGCAGGCATTTTCCACCTCTTCACCCATGCCTTTTTCAAGGCCCTGCTGTTCCTAGGTTGCGGTTCCATTATCCTGGGGATGCACCATGAGCAGGATCTGAAGTACATGGGCGGACTGAAGAAGTTCATGCCTGTCACCTACATCACCTTTCTGTTGGCCTCACTCTCCATTTCAGGTATTCCGCCTTTTGCCGGCTTTTTCAGCAAGGACGAGATTCTGCTGATGGCCTTCTGTTCAGACAGTTTTGCAGGCAAGGTGGCGTATATCACGGGACTGCTTGTCGCCTTCCTCACTGCCTTCTACTCCTTCCGTCTGCTGTTTCTGGTTTTCCACGGCGACTTCCGGGGTACAGAGGAGCAGAGACACCACTTGCGCGAATCTTCCCCTGTGGTTCTTGTGCCCCTGTGCCTGCTGGCTGTGGGTGCAATCGGTTCGGGTTGGTTCGGGATTCCCGAAGCCTTGGGTGGCTCCAACCACTGGGCGCATTTCTTGAACCCTGTGTTGGGGCATCCGCAGGCGCATGTGGCCCATTCCACTGAACTGGTTCTGATGCTAGTCTCTGTTCTGGCTGGAGCGGGCGGTATTGCGCTGGCTTGGTTCATGTACAGGTTGCGTCCGCAACTTGCCCCGGATCTGGCGGCCCGGTATCCGGCTCTGTATCGGCTGCTGCACAACAAGTACTATGTTGATGAACTGTATCAAAAATACATCGTTGAACCTGCCCTTTGGGTGGCTCGGAATGTGTTGCTGAAAGGCGTTGATACGAGATGGATTGAAGGTGTGGTCAACGGCGTGCCTGCCTGTCTGGGTCTGTTTGCCCAGGTGTTGCGCGGCCTGCAAGATGGTGTTGTTTCCCATTATCTGGCCTGGATGGGCGGTGGTGCATTGGTGCTCATCGTTCTGATTTTGGTCGGATGAGCTATCAACTCATACACGGTGGACGGGTACTATGCCACTTTTGAGCGTTCTCATTTTTTTCCCGGTGCTGGGCGGTCTTTCCCTGCTCTTTCTTGAGCGGAAAACCGAAACCGTGCGTCTGGTCGCCTTGGTGATCAGCCTGCTGGAACTGCTGTTTGCTTTGCCAATATTCTTCTTCTTTGACAAGAGCACGCACTTGGTGCAGTTCAAGGAATACCACAGCTGGATTGACGCCCTGAACATCCATTATTTCCTGGGCATTGACGGTATCAGCGTGCTCTTCGTCCTGCTGACGGCCCTGATTACCGTTCTCTGCGTCATGGTCTCCTGGGAAGCCATTCAGGACAAGGCCAAGGAATTCTACATTGCTCTTCTGGTGCTTGAAGGCGCGATGATGGGCGTGTTTTGCGCCCTGGATTTCTTCCTGTTCTATGTGTTCTGGGAAGCCATGCTCATCCCCATGTTCCTGATTATCGGAATCTGGGGTGGACCGAACCGGATCTATGCCACCATCAAGTTTTTCCTATACACCTTGGTGGGTAGCCTGCTGATGCTGGTCGGCATCATCCTCCTGTATCTGAAAGGCGGTCATACCTTTGACGTGCTGGTCCTTGCCGGGCAGAATTTTGACTACAAGCTGCAGCTTCTGGTGTTTTGGCTCTTTTTTGCTGCCTTTGCCGTCAAGGTCCCAATGTGGCCAGTCCACACTTGGTTGCCTGACGCTCACACCGAAGCCCCTGCTGCTGGTTCGGTCATTCTGGCTGGCGTGCTCATCAAGATGGGTGCGTATGGCTTTCTCCGCTTCTCTTTGCCCATCTTGCCAGAGGCAACCATGGCCATGCTGGGGCCAATGCTGGCGCTTTCGGTGATTGCCATTGTGTACGGCGCCTTTGTCTGTCTGGGACAGAGCGATCTGAAACGGTTGATTGCCTACAGTTCTGTCAGCCACATGGGCTTCGTCACCTTGGGGCTTTTTGCCCTGAACCAGCAGGGCCTTGAGGGTAGCATTCTGCAAATGGTCAACCATGGTTTGGTCACGGGAGCGCTCTTCCTCGCCATTGGTATTATCTACGAACGCACCCATACTCGCGAGATTTCCGCCTATGGCGGACTGGCCACTACCATGCCGGTTTTTGCCTCCTTCTTCATGCTGTTTACGCTGGCAGCCATTGGTCTGCCCGGCACCTGCGGCTTCATTGGCGAGTGGTTGATCCTTTTGGGCGCTTTCCAAGCCAGACCCTTGGTTGCCGTTCTGGCAGCTACAGGTCTGATTTTGGGGGCTTGGTATATGCTCTGGCTGTACCAACGGGTTTTCTTCATGGAAGTTGGCGAGAAGGTCAAAAAACTGCCTCCTCTGTGCGTGAGGGAAATCCTGACCCTTACTCCTATGGTTTTGCTGATTCTCTGGATCGGCATCTATCCAGATGTTTTTCTCGATTTTCTCCGGGCTTCCGTTAGTCACCTGATTGCTCAAGTGCAGAATACCGGAGTTGCCGAGGTCGGATTGCACGCCCCGGTTTCCTTTCCCTGAATATTCAGAGAGACTGGATTAGTCATGAATACACGCTTGCTTGTCCCGAATTCCGCTGCCTTTGACTGGAGCACAGCGATCCCGGCCATGCCGGAACTGGTCTTGCTCACCATAGGCGTTGTCTTGGTGGCACTTGATCTCTTTGTCCCTACCCAACGGCGATTGCTGCCTTGGTTGACAGTACTGGGCGTCTCGGTGACACTGTTGCTGAACCTGGGTATGTCCTTCCCGTTGCGCCCAGACTCCATGCTTGCCAATGACGGCTATGCGGCCTTTTTCAGCACACTCTGTCTGGGCTGCGTCATTCTGACGGCGCTGATGCGGGAAATGTACGCAGAGCAGGTCAACTCCCATCAGGGTGAATTCTACTATCTCCTGATTTTTGCAGCGGTGGGCATGATGATCATGGCTGCTGCGGTTGACCTGATGACCATCTATCTGGGTCTGGAACTGATGGCCTTGCCCATTTATGTGCTGGTGGGGATGCAGAAACAGGAGACGCGCACCAGCGAAGCTGCGGCGAAGTATTTCCTAACGGGTGTTTTTGCTTCAGCCCTGCTGCTCTTTGGTATGTCGCTGCTCTACGGACTGACCGGGACAAGCAACCTGACAGCAATTGGACACTATATTGCAGCTCACGGTCTGTTGAGCAATTCAGCCCTGCTGGTTGCCTTGGCTTTGATGTTGGCGGGTCTCTGTTTCAAGGTTGCAGTGGTTCCCTTCCACATGTGGACGCCTGATGTTTATGAAGGCGCACCCACAGTATTGACCGCTTTCATGAGCGTTGCGCCCAAGGCCGCCGGCTTTGCCATTTTTGGTCGCATACTGTTCTCCATCTTCCCAGAACTGTACGGTAACTGGGGGCCTGTACTGGCTTTCCTGGCAATCCTGACCATGGCTATCGGTAACATTGTCGCCTTGGCCCAGACCAGTCTGAAGCGTATGTTGGCTTACTCTGCCATTGCCCACGCCGGGTATGCGCTTTTGGGGCTTGTTGCCGGAACAGCCAATGGCATGATGGCTACCATGAGCTATCTCTTTATCTATCTGTTCATGAATATGGGAGCCTTTGGCATCCTGATCCTGCTGGCACGCGGCCAAAAAAGCCGTGAAAGTATAGATTCCTGCAAAGGTCTGGCAGGGAGGAATCCACTTCTGGCCCTGTGTATGCTGGTCTTCATGTTTTCCCTGACCGGTATCCCGCCCACTGGCGGCTTTGCGGGCAAGTTCTATCTGTTCCAGTCGGCTCTGGCTGCGGGTTATACAGGAACAGTCATTATTGCTGTTCTGTTGAGTGCGGTTTCCGCCTTCTTCTATCTGCGCATCGTCCGCTTGATGTATATGTCTCCGGCTGACGGGGAGGTTGCGCTTGCCCAACCTGCCACTGCTATGGTCGTTGCTTTGGTGATTTCGGTTGCAGGCACGCTGCTTTTGGGTGTTGCCCCGGGTCTGCTCTTTGACTGGGCTGGAGTAGCCTTGCAACCTTGATCAAGCGCGTGTGTCCTGTTTGTGATGTTTCTTTGACAGAACGCTGGGCTAAAGTGATGGCCCGTTTTGCGGCGCAAGCAGACTTTTGCAGGAACGTCTCACCTCTGTATCACCAACTTTTTTCACTGATCGGCAAACGCCTGTCTGAAGACAGTGCGTTTGCCGATTGGCTTTTAAGCGCCTCCCAACACCGCCCTTCCTTTGACGTCCCTTTGCTTCTACTGGCAGGTCTGCATTTTTACATTCTCCGGCATTCATCTTCCACTCAAGAGCTTGCCCTCTTTTACCCTGACGTGGGCGGCAGGGCGGATCCGACCTCTCCAACTTTGCAACTTGCACTTTTCCATGCGCTTGACGCCTGTCAGAACGAGCTGGGCGAATTTCTTGCGACACAAACTGTGCAGACCAACGAAGGGGCACGTGGATTGTGTTGGCTTTTGCCGCTTACCTGCACGAGATGGCCGCAGGTGCATTTGGTGGAACTGGGGGCCAGTGCGGGCTTGAATCTGGTGGCAGATGCGCGGCGCTACGCAGTCACTTTAGCGGAAAACAAAGAGATATATACTGTAGGGTGTGGTGGAGAACCTGACTTTGTCGCCCAGTCAACAGGAAAGTGGATGCAGCCAGAAGCGCTGACCTTTCCCAAAATTTTCTCCCGCGACGGTTGCGATCTCATGCCAATTTCTCTCGCCACCCCGGAGCAACAGGACTATCTAGCTTCTTTTGTCTGGGCTGATCAACTTGAGCGTCTGCATACGCTGAAGAGGGGGATCGCGGCGCTTGAGCGCATGAATGCCACTTCGACTCCGGTTCGGCTTGCGCCCTGCCGCTTGCCAGAAGAATTATTGGATTATCTGGCCAGCTTGGAACTGGCTTCCGTGCCCACTCTTATCTTTAACACCTATATCACTATCTACCTGCCTGACCGGGGACTCACTCTGGCCCAACGACTTGCATCCTGGGCCAGCAGGCAATCATTTCCTGTACTCTGGTTGCAATGGGAGCATCCCGGAGACAAGACTGTGAAAGCACCGACTCCGGGCTGGCTTGCTTGGACCGCTGCACTGTGGCAAAATGGAGTGTGTCATCGCTGGCATCTGGCTTGGGTGCATCCGCACGGTAACAGGATTTGTTGGCTGCCAGACTGGAAAGCTTGGATACAGTTCTGGAAATGGGCCAACCATAAGACAGGAAAGGATTCCTTGTTTAGAGCGTGAGCGTTTCCGCTGTGGTTTTCTACTGGAGACTGTTTGGTCTTTCCAGTTCTTCTGGGGAGGGGGAAATTTTTCAGAAGTAAAACGCTCTAAAAATTGAGCCTGCAGCTTTCATGATCCGGGGTACTTCAAGACGATCCTCTCTCATGTTTATGGCAAATTTGCCCACAGTACAGTGTTGAAAAATTTCAGCCTCATGAAAGTAGCGTGGTAACTTGAGTACAGATAAATTCAGCTACGGTACTATTCTGAAGATCGGCAAACCACCATAATACGGACAGCTTGCACAGTAAACAGCGAAGAACCACTTTTTTGGAAAGTTTCAGTTGCACTTTGCAAGAAAAATTGTTAGCCTTTAGAAGTTCTGTTGTAGTGTGCCAAAAAAGATTTTCTTTTTCCGGCATCCATTTATCCTGTGTTTACCTTCAACGAGGAGGAAACAATGAAAATACTGTGTCTAGTTCTAGTTTTTCTGTTGTGTTTTGCAACGGCAACCTTTGCAAAAGTGAACATCAATACAGCAACGGTAAAAGAATTGACTTCTTTACCTGGCATTGGTCAGGCAAAAGCAGAGGCTATTGTTAAATACAGAGAGGAAAATGGTGCTTTCAAAAATGTGGAAGATCTAACAAAAGTTAAGGGGATTGGTCCCAAAATGCTTGATAAGATCAAGAATGAAGTCACGGTGGATGGTAAGGCAGAGAAGAGTA
>CAMNHX010000032.1 GCA_946539945.1 uncultured Desulfobulbus sp.
CCCCGCCATGCCGATTACGTGGTTCGCTATCAGGGCGGCAACAATGCCGGACATACCCTGGTGGTTGACGGCAAAAAGTACGTGTTTCACCTGATTCCCTCTGGCATTCTGTACGAGGGCAAGGTTTGCGTGATCGGCAACGGCGTGGTGGTTGACCCTGCCGTGCTGCTTGAGGAACTGGACAGTCTGGCTGAACAGGGCTTGAAGGTAGAAGCCGGACGTCTGCTGATCAGCGCTGGCGCACACCTGATCATGCCCTATCACCGTCTGCTGGATCAGGCCAGGGAAGGCGCACTCTCTTCAGGCAAGAAGATCGGGACCACAGGCCGCGGCATTGGTCCCTGCTACATGGACAAGATAGGGCGCGTGGGTCTGAAGGTGGGCGATCTTCTGGATATGTCCCAGTTCCGGGACAAGCTGACCGCAGGCATTGAGGAAAAGAACTTCCTTTTGACGCATCTGTACAAACAGCCTGCGCTGGATCTGTCAGCCATTGCTGCCAGTTTTGAACCGCTGGCTGAACGGCTGGCCCCCTTCATTGGCAACGCCTCTGTGGCCCTGGATGAGGCTCGCAAGGCGGGTAAGCACATTCTCTTTGAAGGCGCACAGGGAACCCAGCTGGACGTGGATCACGGAACCTATCCCTTTGTCACCTCATCCAACACTGTGGCTGGCGGGGCCTGCACAGGCAGCGGCTTTGGCCCGGCGCACATCAATGCGGTCATTGGTATTGCCAAAGCCTATACCACCCGGGTAGGTGGCGGACCTTTTCCCACTGAACTGCCAGAAGGCGATGCGGACGGCGATCATCTGCAGAAACAGGGGCACGAGTTTGGCGCTACCACAGGCCGTCCGCGCCGCTGCGGTTGGTTTGATACGGTGGTGGCCCGTGACGCAGTACGTCTGAACGGTCTGACCGGTCTGGCTGTGACCAAGCTGGACGTGCTTACCGGTCTGAAAACCCTGAAAATGGCCAGCCACTACGAGGTGGCAGGCCAACGCTTTGACCGGATGCCGGACAGCATCAAACAGATTGGCGAGGCAAGGCCCGTGTACGAGAGCTTTCCCGGCTGGACCGAAGATATCTCCGGCCTGCGCACCCTTGAGGACCTTCCGGTCCAGGCCAGGGACTACCTGAAGCGGCTGGAAGATTTGAGCGGGGTTGCGCCGTGTATCGTGTCAGTTGGCCCGGACAGGGAGGCAACCATCATGCTGAAAAACCCCTTTGAAATCGCGTGAGAGCCAGTCGCCTGTCTGTCTTGTCAAAGGGAAAGGAGTGCTTATTCACCTGACTGGGCGCTGAGCAAGCGCCCGTCAGCGTTTTTTATCAGTAGCCCCAGCCGCCACAGACGGCTTGTGGATGAAAGGAGGCACAATGGCGCGTATTACTGTGGAAGATTGTCTGGATCAGGTACAGGGCAACCGTTTTCGTCTGATTCATCTGGTTGTGGAGCGGATTCGCCAGCACCGGAAGGGCGAACCCTTTCTGGTGGAAGGCAAAAACAAGGAAGTGGTTATGACCCTGCGCGAGGTGGCTGCAGGCAAGGTACGGCTTGACAACATCCGGGAACTGGGCGCGAAGTACAAGAAGAAGGGAGGCGCATCTGTTGCGAACAGTGACGCCAGCCAGAACACGGCAGCCTGAATGCCATGAGCGCGAGTTATTACGAAATCCTTGAGGTAGAGGAAAACGCTTCCAGCGAAGCCATCAAAAAGGCTTACCGCAAGCAGGCCATGAAGTACCACCCGGACCGCAATCCGGGCAATCCGGAGGCGGAACAGAAGTTCAAGGATGCTGCCGAAGCCTACGAGGTTTTGAGTGATCCCCACAAGCGCAGCATTTACGACCGCTTCGGCAAGGAAGGACTGCAAAGCAGCGGCTACCGGGGCCCCCGGAACAGCGAGGATATTTTCTCCCACATCAACGAGATGTTTGGCGACATCTTCGGTTTTGGCGGCAGCCGCAAGCGGGATCCCAACGCTCCGGTCCAGGGAGCAGACCTGCGCTATGACCTGCGCATCTCCTTTATGGAGGCGGTCCACGGCGTGGACAAGGAGGTGGAGATCACCAAGGGTGAAACCTGCTGGACCTGCGAGGGTTCGGGTGCGCGTCCGGGCCACAAGCCACAGACCTGCCCGGTCTGCCACGGACGCGGCCAGATTTTGCGCTCCCAGGGCTTTTTTCAGGTGAGTTCCACCTGTCCGCAGTGCCGGGGAGAGGGTCAGGTCATCACTGAACCCTGTCAGGACTGCGGTGGCGAAGGTCTGGTGCGCAAGACCAAGAAGGTAAACCTGCACATTCC
This sequence comes from uncultured Desulfobulbus sp., assembly GCA_946539945.1. GTDB lineage: Bacteria > Desulfobacterota > Desulfobulbia > Desulfobulbales > Desulfobulbaceae > Desulfobulbus. The sequence goes on from CAMNHX010000032.1 coordinate 2,304, forward strand.
CGCAGGCGTGGACGACGGTTCCCGGATGCGCCTGAATGGCGAAGGTGAGGGCGGACGGCGCGGCGGGCCTTCGGGCGATCTCTATGTGGTGCTGCACGTGGAGGAACACGAACATTTCCAGCGGGACGATCAGACCATCTTTCTGGAGATGCCGCTGTCCATGGCTCATGCTGCACTGGGCTGCACTGTGGACGTGCCTACCATCCACGGGTCCAGCAAGCTGGAGATTCCCGCAGGCGTGCAGTCTGGCGACCGCTTCACCCTGAAAGGCGATGGCGTGCCCAGCCTGCGCGGCAGGGGCAAGGGCGATATGGTGGTGGAAATCCGGGTGCAGACACCTACCAGACTGACCCCGGAGCAGCGGGAACTGCTGGAGCGCTTTGCTGAACTGCGCCAGGAGGGTAAGCCGGACCAGGAGGAGAGCAGTTTCTTTGGTCGGATCTTCCACAGTCTGGGTGGCGGCCAGAAGGCAAAAAAAGCGGAAAAGGAAGCGGAAGCCAAAAAAAAGGCGGAAAAGGAAGCAGAAGCCAGGAACTGAAGGTGGCTGTCCGTCCTGGGGCGGCAAACACAAAATTGCGTCCAGAACTTGCAAGGACAGGTGCAATCACGTATGCTGGACCAGCCTGGAACAGGCGCATGGTCCAAACCGCGCCCCTTGGCATTGTGGCCCCTTTGTTGTATCCGCCCTACAGGAGAACGTCATGACCAACGAGGACCTGTTGCACTTCAAACAGCGGTTGGAAACCATGAAAGCGTCCATTGACGCGGGTGTTGAACGCACGCTGGACGCACTGAACGACCAGACCGGCAACATTCCAGACCCCAATGACCGGGCCAGCATGGAGGCAGACTTGTCCTTTGAACTGCGTCTGCGGGCCCGGGACCGCAAGCTGGGGGCCAAGGTTGAGGCTGCGCTTCAGCGAATCAGCAACGGCACCTTTGGCATCTGCTCAATGTGTGGGCAGGAGATCTCCCGACAGCGACTTGAGGCCCGACCCGTGACCGAACTCTGTATTGACTGCAAGACCAGACAGGAAAAACGCGAAAAAGAGCAAGGACGCTAGCAGGAATGCCCGAATTGCGGAAAGACCCGATTCTGGGTCGCTGGATCATCATTGCCCAGGAACGGGGCAAGCGCCCCACAGACTTTTACACCGAAAACAAGGTGCGGAGTACAGGCGGTTTCTGTCCCCTGTGCAGTGGTAATGAACATTCCACGCCCCACGAAGTGCTGGTCTATGGCCGGGCTCCCTCTGCCCCGCCTGACAGCCCTGGCTGGAAGCTGCGGGTCGTGCCCAACAAATTCCCGGCCCTGATCATTGAAGGCAATCTGGACAAGGAAGGCGATGGCCTTTACGACCGCATGAACGGCATAGGCGCTCATGAGGTCATCATTGACACCCCGCGCCACGACGTCCGCTTTACCGACCTGCCGCCAGAGGAAATGCAGCTCGCCTTTCTGGCCTTCCAGAGCCGGATCCACGATCTGTCCCGGGATCCCCGCTTCAACTATGTCATGGTCTTCAAGAACTACGGCAGCGCTGCTGGCGCCTCGCTGGAGCACTCCCATTCCCAGCTCATTGCCCTGCCGGTTCTGCCCCGGATGATCACTTCAGAGCTGGCAGGCTGTCTGTCCTATTACCAGTACAAGGACCGCTGCATCTACTGCGACATTATCCGCCAGGAACTGCGGCAGGACGTGCGCCTGGTCTGCCAGAACGAGTTCTTTGTCACCCTGACGCCCTTTGCGCCCCGCTCACCCTTTGAACTCTGGATCCTGCCCCGGCAGCACAGTTCTTCCTACGCCAGTATGCCTGAATCCTGGCTGCCCTCCCTGACCGCCATCTTTTCCGAAACCCTGCGCCGCTTGGATGCCTGTGTGCCTGACGCGCCCTACAACTTTCTCTTGCACACCCATCCGATGCGCAGCGAACCCTTGGACCACTATCACTGGCATTTTGAAATCGTCCCCAAGCTGACCTCCTTTGCGGGCTTTGAGTGGGGAACCGGTTTCTACATCAATCCCATGCCGCCGGAGCAAAGCTGCGCCTTTCTAAAGGAAGTGCGGCTCTGAAGAGGAAGTCATGACCCAGAAAAAAATCCTGATTATTGACGATGAGCCTGCCATCCAGATGCTGTACAAGGAAGAGTTTACCGACGCGGGCTATGAGGTGAACCTTGCGGGTAACGGTGAAGACGGGTTGGCTGCCTTTGGCAGTTTCATGCCGGATCTGGTCATTCTGGACATCAACATGCCGGGCCTGAACGGCATTGAGGTGCTCAGGCGCATGAAGGCCCAGAAGCCGGATGTGCCGGTGGTTCTCAACTCCGCCTACCAGCAGTTCAAGCAGAATCTGGGTTCCTGGGCTTCGGACGCCTATATCGTCAAATCCTACGACATTGACGAACTGAAGGAAACCGTACACAGGCTTCTGGCCTGAAGGCAGCCATGAAAGACATCCAGAACCTGCCAGACACCCGGCGCATCAATATCCGCAAGGTGGGGGTGCGCGGACTGCGCTATCCGGTCATTGTGCTGGATCGGGAGCATCGGGCACAGCAGACCGTGGCCACAGTGGGCATGTACGTCAACCTGCCGCACCACTTCAAGGGCACGCACATGAGCCGCTTTGTGGAAATCCTGAACCGTTTTCACGAGCGTTTCACCCTCTCTGCCTACCAGCGCATTCTGGAAGAAATGAAGGTCCGGCTGAATGCCAGCGCTGCGCATCTGGAAATGGCCTTTCCCTACTTTTTTACCCCAGCGCGACAGGGCGCTTTGCAGCCTCTGCGCTACGACTGCCGCCTCCTGGGCACGCTGGAAACCTCGCTGGACCTGACCCTGACTGTGGATCTGCCCATGCCGGGCCTTGCAGGCGGGGCTTTGGCCTGTGTGTCGGTGCGGATGCGACGGCTCTTCTGGATTGAAGAACTGATCGAAATCGTGGAAGGTGCACTGGCAGAGGCAGAGGCCCTTTCTGTGGAAGAGGCTGCCTCTGCGATTGGCCAGGCACTGGCAGACACAGACACTGTGACCAGGTATCAGGTGCTGGTCAAACAACAGGCCGATGGATACAGCTCTCTTGCGGTTTGCGCCTGGCCAGACAGCCCGGATCTGCCGGAGACGGCAGCCGGTTTTCCCTTTTCTTCCGGGCCGCTTGCGGCCCCCAACTTCTGATGTGTTGCCCTTATGAGCAAAATGCGTGAACTGCTGTTTGAGATCGGCGTGGAGGAAGTTCCTGCCGGGTATATTGAACCAGCACTGGCAAGCATGGCAGCCCGCATCGCTGCCCGACTTGATGAACTGGGGCTGGCTCATGACAGCGTGCAGACCTTTGGCACGCCCCGCCGTCTGACCCTGGCGATTCGCCAGTTGCAAGACCGGCAGCCGGATCAGAAAAAGGAGTATATCGGCCCGTCCAAGGCAGCCGGTTTGGACTCGGAAGGCAAGCCCACCAAGGCAGCCTTGGGCTTTGCGCGTTCCCACGGTCTGGCCCCGGAGGCGCTTCAAGTGGTGGACACGCCCAAAGGCCCCTATCTCATGGCAGTGGAAGACATCAAGGGCGAGGAGACCAGAAAACTCCTGCCTCCGCTTTTGGAGTCCCTCATTCGGGGGACTGTTTTTCCCAAGTCCATGCGCTGGGCTGACACCAGTTTGAGCTTTGCCCGACCCATCCAGTGGCTTTTGGCGCTCTACGCAGGCGAGGTTCTGCCGCTGGCGCTTGAAAGCATCCCCTGCGGCAGGGAAAGCCGGGGACACCGCTTTCACGCGCCAGAACCCTTCACGGTAAGCGGCATTGACGAGTATTTGCAGGAACTGCCCAAGCGCTTTGTGTTGCCCAGCCCGACCCAGCGTCGCGAAATGGTGGTCTCTGGAGTCAGGCAGGTTGTGGCTGAACAGGTTCCGGTTGCAGGCGCGCAGGCGGAATTCCACGAAGGGCTTTTGGCAACAGTGACTAACTTGGTGGAGCATCCCTATCCGGTCTGCGGTCAGTTTGATGAAAAATTCCTGCAAGTTCCGGCAGAGGCGATCATCACCTCCATGCGGGAAAACCAGAAATACTTTCCGGTCAAGGACAGCCAAGGCGCTTTGTTGCCCTATTTCGTGGCCATCAACAACACGAACATCAGGGATCAGAAGCTGGCGGCAAGCGGGCATGAGCGCGTTTTGCGCGCCCGGCTGGAAGACGCGCTCTTCTTCTTCAACGAGGACCGCAAGCAGCCGCTTGCCGAGCGTTGCCAGGGCTTGGATGGTATTGTCTTTCACCAGAAACTGGGAACCATGCAGGCCAAGAGCGAGCGCGTCATGCGGCTTGCCGCCTTTCTGGCAGACAAACTGGCCCCGGAACTGCGCGACACTGTGCAAAGGGCAGCCCTGCTTGCCAAGGCGGATCTGCTCACCAGCATGGTGGGAGAATTTCCGGAGTTGCAGGGGCTGATGGGCCGCGTCTATGCCCTGCACGACGGGGAATCGGCAGCAGTGGCCCAGGCGATTGAGGAGCATTACATGCCCATCCGGGCAGGCGAGGCGGCTCCGGCGAGCCTTGCCGGTGCGCTGGTCAGTCTGGCAGACCGCATGGATACACTGGTGGGCTGCTTTGCTGTGGGCGACAAGCCGACTGGCAACAAGGACGCCTTGGGACTCCGGCGGCAATGTTTAGGGCTGATCAGCGTGTTGCGCCACCACAATCTGACCCTGTCGCTCCGGGAACTGGCAGAAGAGGCGTTCTCCGGTTACAGCGCGGTGGACAAGGTGCAAGAGGCAGGGCAAAAGGCGGTGAACGAGGTCCTGACCTTTATCCGCCTGCGCTTTGAAAACGAGCAGATTGCCGAGGGCCAACCCCAGGATGTGGTGGAAGCAGCCACCAGCGCCCGCTTTGACGATCTCTGCGACTGCATCCGCCGCATTGAGGCCCTAATTGCGCTCAAGAGCGAGGCAGACTTCCGCATTCTGGCAGCCTCCTTCAAGCGCATCAGAAACATTGTGAAGGATAACCGGGCCACGGAGATCAGGCCGGAACGCTTTGGCGAAGAGGCAGAAAAGGCGCTCTTTGCCGCCTTGGGCGAGGCGCAGGCCAAGAGTCGTCCCTTTTTGGACAGGGCGCAGTATCGCGAAGCTTTGGGCGCGATGCTGCTTATCAAGGAACCGGTTGACCGCTTCTTTGACGAGGTGATGGTCATGGCCGAGGACCCGGCCCAACGCCAGAACCGCCTGAACCTGTTGACCGCGCTTCTGTCCATGATGCTGGACGTGGCGGATATTTCCCGGATCAGCGCTGAAGAACTGGGGGAGAAGGAGGCATAGCTTCTTCCCGCGTGCCAGCAAGAAACCCTTTGAACCCAGCCTCACGACCGGGGCTTTTTGCCCTTTCACTCTTCCTCTCTTTCCCCCTTTGTGACCATGCCGCTCATCCTCTTTCTCACAGTCTTTCTGGCTGCAAGCACGGCCTCTGTTGCCCTTGCCGAGATTCCAGCCACCCAGGTCATGACCCTGTACCGCTTCAACGGTCCGGCCAGCCTGCCCTACTATGAAGTCAACAGCTTTCGCGCCCAGGGAGCCAAAAATCCAGCCGGACATCTGGCGCAGGGTTCTTCAGTCATTCCCTGTGTGGTGGTCTCCAACGGCAGACCCCTGACCGACAAGGACGGTGTGCCCTACGTCGGCTTTCAGGTGGTGGTGGATGCTGCCGAAGCCACACCAGCCTCAACGGCCCGCTTTCTTTCGGCCCGCAAGGCCCGGGAAGGCCGTACAGCCCGCAACCACCACTGTCCGGCAGAGACCCGCTACGTGCTGAACGTGCGCAACCTCTACGACATGAAGCGCCCGCCCTTCTTTGAACCTGGTCCCTCCTCTGCGTCCTCTTCCCGGACAAGCAGCACCACGGATGCAATTGTCCGCGCCTTCCACAACTCACCCCAGTGCGCGGATGTGAACAGGACCCTGATGGGACGCCGGGCTGCCCTGGCAGAGGCCTGGTCCGCTTTTGCGCGGCAGGCGCGTTCCCAGTGGAGCATGGATGACATCAGCCGCGCCCGCTCTCTGGACTACGTGATGCGCACCGCCATTTTTGAAGGCCATCTGGGGCGGGGCTGCAACGCCTACGGAACCTGCGAGCGCAATATCATTGCCCTGTCCCTCCGGAACCGCGCCCGCGAAACCTGCCTGAAAGTCTATGGCTGCACCGCGCCCGGCGACTTTATCGGCGTGTCCAGCACGCCCTCCCAATACAATATCTGGGACGAGTACATCACCCAGACCTCTGGCCTGACCTCCTGCTTTCTCCGCAACCAGGGCGGCGCAGGCAACGAGTATCGCCTCTACCGCAAGCTCTACGAACAGAACCTCGCGGATATTGAGCGCATCATCTTTGGCGGCGACAGCGACTTGCAGGAGATCTTTCCGGGTAATTCACTCTCTGCGCTCAAGAATCTGCGGCACTACTACCACGCGCCAGCCATGGGCAAGTGCTTTCCGCAGTACGACCGCGTGGAGTACCTCTCCGGCGCAGTGGCGGAACGGGACGGCGACTTTGTGCTGCTGGCCGACACCCGCATCAAGGTGGGCCAAAAGGTAGGCAACGGCTACCTGTTCCAGTCCTTCCGCGTCCAGACAGGGAACCGCAAGGACAGTGCGCACACAGTGGACAACTATCCCGGCTTTGTGGTTGACGGGCGTCGGATTTCCCTGAAAAAGCCGACCCGTTGCGCCCCCTACGGTATTCCTGCGGGTTGCGGCTTCCAGTCTGTGGGGCGCTACCGCAAGACACCTTCCTGGGGCAATGAGGGACAGCCCATGGAAGTCAAGTGCCGAGTGCAGAGCCGGGGCGAACAGTGCAATGCCGCACCCTCACCGACAACCGTGCGCGTCGGTGGCGTCTGTGACGTGGAGATGCGCCCCTATACCGGCATCCGTTGAGACGAGGTCTGACCAGGCCGTGCGACAAGCCCCGTCCTTCAGGGCGGGGAAGGAGAGCGCGAATCCTCTTGCCTTTTCTTGCCTTTTTCCCTGCCTTCGCCTGGTTTCTCCATCCGGCGGCAGGACAGAGCGGTGTCAGCCTGTGGAGAGGTCGTGAGA
>CAMNHX010000033.1 GCA_946539945.1 uncultured Desulfobulbus sp.
AGCAGCAGGAGTCTTGCGGCGTGTTCCAGCAGCATTGTTTTGCTCCTGAACACCGCAGGAATCCCCGCTCTTCAGCCGGGGAGTGTGTCACAGAAGCCCGACAGCGGGGCAGAACTCCTGCCCACTGCCGAAACAGATCCGATTCCCACTTTCAGGTGTATCATGGACAAAGCGCTCATTGCCTTCACTCTGGCCCTGCTGCTTTCCGCTTGCAGCGGCACGGTAGAGACTGCCACATACACTGGTCCGCAGTATCCAGAAACCGTTCAGGTTGAAGTCCTCTTCCAGCCGGAACAGGTGCAGCCTTCCTGTCGGGTCTTTGCCGAACTGTTCGCCTTTTATCCGGCGCAGTCTTCGGGCCAGAGCATCGCTGCCGCGCTGACAGAGGAAGCCCGCGCACGAGGCGCAGAGGTGCTTTTGGTCGGCCAGAGCCGGGAAGCTTCCGGGGATGAAGGCACGTCCATGCGCTACTTTGGCCCGCCCCGCGAGTATGCTATGGATCGGGGCTGGAGCAACTGGAGTTCCGGCTACAGCGTCTGGAAAAAGCAGGGGCGCTGGGTGAATCTGGGGCTTGGCGAGTGGGGAAAGGAAGAGGCACTCTACGAGATGCCTTTGGCAGTGCAGGCCGCCCTGCTCCGCTGCAACTAAAGTGTATTACCCCAACTGCGCAGGACAACAGCGCGGGGTATGGATCATTTGGCCCGCAGGGGCCGCTACAGAGGAGGCATTATGCTGGCGCTTTCCATGTTTTCTTTTCTTGACGGGACCAATCTGCCGCAGCAAATCAAGGCTGTTGATCCGGCCATTTTCAGCAATCCTTGGTTCCTGATCCCTATGATTGGTATAATTGGGTGGTGGTGCTACAAGCAGCAGTGGACCAATATCATCATTCTGGTTCTGCTTGTTTTTGACTGGTATATGACCGGAACCCAGTACATGAAAACCCTGGTTGTAGGCGACCAGTTGCAGTACAACAAGGTCCTGCCGGTTCTGGGGGTTGCGGCGGCACAGCTGGGTCTGATCATCTATCTGCTGTTTGGGCGGGGCGATTGAGTGCAAACCGGTGAGCGTGGCCCAGCAGTTTATGTGTCTTGAAGCAAAGGGGCTGTAATGCAATACCGTAATGGCATTTTTGTAGTCAGTGAGGAAAAGGGTTGCCCCTTGTACGCCAAGGGTGACGAATTTCGAATCAAGGACATGACGCTCAGTATTACCCGGGGCAAACCACTGTGCCTCTCGCTACTGAACGAGCTGCTGCCCCTTTTGGAACACGGTGCGCCCACGCTTGGCGTCAAGCCCAAGACATCCACTCGCTCGCCTAGGACCAGGCGCAATCAGCAGACCAGTGGCATGGAGTGTGGCGGTTGCACTGGAGGCTCATCCATCCGTTTTGAAGCGAAACGGAGCAGCGAGTTTGCCACCCTGCAAATGCGGCTTCTGGCTGCCGCTGACTATCGGGCCGGTCTCTACACCTTGGACAACGGCTTTGCCGTCCTGCGCAAACTGGCCTCCTTTGCCGAGCTGGACGACGACCAGTTGCACGCCTTTTGCGCTGTGGGAGAAGTGCAGAACTTCCAGCCAGGAGAGACTGTGGCTGAACTGGGGACACGGGCGGACCGGATCTTTGTCGTGTTGAGCGGTCAGGTGATCCTGAGTGACCGGGAAGAGGACAGCGAAGACGAAACCGTGGTGGAACTGACGCCAGGAGAACTGGTGGGCGAGGTGAGTCTGGGAACTGATGCGACCTATACCCATAACTATTATTGCTTGGAACCCTCCAGCCTGCTGATGGTCACAGTGGAACGGGTCAAAGCCTTTCTGGCCAAGACACCGACGCTCCACGTGTTTCTGTATCACCAACTGGCCAAGCGTTCAGCCAAGATGTCGCCCTCCCGGCTGGGTCCCTCTGGCGGCTTCAGCGCCAACCTGAAGGAAATGGCGGTTGTGGATCTCTGCCAGTTGCTCAACTCCAGCCGGAAGACCGGGCGGGTAACGCTGAATCTGGATGACGATACCAAGGGCGAGTTGCTCTTCAACAACGGCGAGCTGATCTGGGCCGTGCATGGAACCATGGCAGGCAAAACCGCCTTTTTCTCCCTTCTGGGGAGGAATGACGGTTCCTTCAACTTTGTTGCTGGTCTGGATGCCAAGGAGATGAACCTGCCCGTGATTGGCGAGTTCATGGGTCTGATTATGGAAGGGATGCAGAAGCTGGATGAACAGGCAGCCCCTTGAAACTGCCGAGGAGACGGCTGCTGGAGGAAGAGGAAGGCGGGCAGAGGCAGATGGCTTCTGCCCGGTTTTTCACGCTTTTTTGAAGATCAGGCAGGCGTTGGTGCCGCCAAAACCATAGCTGTTGCTCATCACAGTGGTCAGCGGGACTTCCCGTAGCGTGGTGACAATATCCATGACAGCAGCTTCAGGCTCCATGTCTTCAATGTTGGCTGAAGCGGCGATAAAGTCGTTCTGGAGCATGAGCAGCGAATAGATGGCTTCATGCACGCCTGCCGCACCCAAAGAATGGCCAGACAGCGACTTGGTGGAACTGATGGGCGGGCAGGTTGCGCCAAAGACCTCGCGAATGGCTGCAAGCTCCATCAGGTCGCCGATGGGCGTGGAGGTTCCGTGGGCGTTGATGTAGTCCACAGGACTTTGACAAGTGTCCAGGGCCAGCCTGATGCAGCGTACCGCACCTTCGCCAGAAGGTGAGACCATATCCACGCCGTCCGCAGTCGCACCGTAGCCCACGATTTCCCCGTAGATCTTCGCGCCCCGTTTTTTGGCCCGTTCCAGTTCCTCCACGACCACCAGACCAGCGCCGTTGGCCACCACAAAGCCATCCCGGTTCTTGTCATAGGGGCGGGAAGCCTGTTCTGGCTGGTCGTTGAAATGGGTGGACAGAGCGCCCATGGCGTCAAACATGGCGGTCTGGGTCCAGTGTTCCTCATCCGAGCCGCCGGCAAACGCAAGGTCCAGTTTGCCCAGTTGGATCTGTTCCAGAGCCGCGCCGATGCAGTGCGAACCCGTGGCACAGGCCGAGGAGATGGAGTAGCACAGGCCCCGGATATGGAAGGTGTTGCAGAGGCAGGCTGAAACCGTGCTGCTCATGGTCCGCGGCACCATGAAGGGACTCAAGCGCTTCAGACCTTTTTCCCGCATCACGTCTGCCGTGGCAACCACGTTCTCTGCCGAGGTCCCGCCTGAACCGATGATCAGGCCAGTACGCGGATCGTTGACTTCATCCGCGTTCAGTCCCGCGTCTGCGATGGCCTGGTCCAGCGCGATGGCGGCAAAGGCGGCGGCATCACCCATGAAGCGCAGGTTTTTCTTGTCCAGATGCTCTTTTGGCTGGATCTTTGTGAAAGCGCCAATCTGGGAGCGCAGTCCGAGTTTTTTGTAGGGCGCATGGAAGCGCACGCCGGAGCGGCCCAGCCGGAGGGATTCCAGCACTTCCTGGAGACTGTCTCCCAGTGAAGACACAATGCCCATGCCCGTAATGACAGCCCGTCGCATGTCTGTTCTCCTGAAAAAAGGTTGCACGGCCAGTGAGTGTGCCGCAATAGGCGCAATCTACCAAAAGGACAGAAAAGAGCAAGGCAAGAGCAAGATGCGGGCGGCAGGGGCGCTTTTTCCGGTTTTTCGGGTTTTCATCCCAAGAGAGGTCATCGTGAGTAGGCGACGAGAGAAACAGCAGATTCTGGCGCTTCTCGCAGAGAGGCAAGCATTGGCCGTCATCCTGGCGCGGCTTGAGCAATGGCCAGCGCTTGCCGTGGTCAATGCGCTCTTTTCAGCGCTTTGCCGGACAGAGGAGTTCACGCGCTGGCGGGGTATTTCCTGCATGGGGGCCAGCGTGGCCCGTCTGGCCTGCGAAGACATGGAGGCAGCCCGGGTGGTGATGCGACGCTTCCTCTGGAGCCTGAACGATGAATCCGGCGGCATTGGTTGGGGCGCACCGGAGAGCATGGCTGAAGCCATGAGTCGTCACGAGGGACTGGCGCAGGAGTATGCCCATCTGCTGCTGTCCTACCTGCGGGAGGACGGCCCAGAACTGTTTCAGGACGGTAACTTTCTGGAGCATCCGCTCTTGCAGCAGGGCGTGCTTTGGGGCTTGGTCCGCTTGAGTGGCTGTCGTCGGGACCTGCTCTTGCAGCTCGGCGCTGGCCCAGAACTCTTGCCCTTTGTGCGGGACGACAGGACCACTGCTCGCGCCCTGGCTGCTCTGGCGCTGGGGCGTCTGGGGCAGGATGCGGCCCTGCCTGCCTTGCAGGCGCTTGCCGCTGATGATACCGCGCCAGTGCGGCTCTACACGGCAGAGGGCGAATTTGCAGACACCACTGTGGCGGCCTGTGCCGCCCAAGCACTGGAACTCCTTCATGGGCAATGACAATGCCTCTTTCTTTCCGGCTGCGGCCTGTGTGCAGTTGACCATCAAAGCGGGCGACAGCCAGGCCAACCTGAATGCTCTCCGGGAAATGCTGTCCGGGCAAGCGCTTGCGCCCGGCACACTGGCAGTCCTGCCAGAGATGTGGGCAACCGGCTTTGTGTACGAGGACTGCGCCCGTTTTGCCACAAAAACTCCTGCCCTGCTGCTTGCCCTGCACGAGCTGGCAGCCCGCTATGGCATCTTTCTGGCAGGCAGTCTGACCGCATGGGACGAGGGCGCGGCGCTCCCGGTCAACCGCCTGTATCTGGTTGGGCCAGAGGGACTGGTTGGGCAGGCAGACAAGCAGTTTCTCTTTGCCGCCTGGCATGAAAACCAATACTACCAACCCGGTCCGGCCAGTCTTCCCATACAGACGGAGAGGGGGACAGTGGGCGGTCTGGTCTGCTATGACCTGCGCTTTCCTGAAATTGCGCGGGATCTGGTCTTTTCCGGAGCGCAGGTCCTGCTTATTGCCGCAGAATGGCCACTTTCCCGGTTGGCGCACTGGCAGGCGCTCACCCAAGCCCGGGCCATAGAAAACCAGTGCTTTGTGGTTGCCTGTAATGCCTGCGGGCAGACCGGCAAGCTGCTCATGGCAGGGCATTCGCGCATTCTGGGACCAGGGGGCGAAATCCTTGTTGAGGCGGACAAGGGTCCGGGCCTGGCGGTCGCCGCGCTGGACGCCGCGCAACTGGACACGCAACGCCACCTGTTCTGTGCAGCCAGCGAGAGACCTTGGCGCAACAGGGATAGCCGCAAAATCTGCACTTTGGCGGAACTGCTGCCGCGTCTGTCTGCCCGGCGGGCGCAGGGGAGCAGGGTTGCCTTCACCAACGGCTGCTTTGATCTGCTGCACGCAGGGCACGTGAGCTATCTGGAAGAGGCCCGCCGCACTGCGGACTGCCTGGTGGTTGGACTGAACAGCGATGCCTCGGTGTGTCGGCAAGGTAAAGGCCCCGGACGCCCGATCAACCCGGAAGCGGATAGGGCACGGGTTCTGGCGGCGCTGGGTTGTGTGGACTTTGTGGTGCTCTTTGATGCAGTTACACCATTGGCGCTTGTTCAGGCCATTCTGCCGGAGGTGCTGGTCAAGGGGGCAGACTGGCCGGAAGAGCAGATTGCAGGCGCAGCCGAGGTCAAGGCCGCAGGCGGCGAGGTACGGCGTATTCCGCTTGTGCCGGATCGGTCAACCACGGCGATTGTCCAGCGCATTCGGGAACAGGACGCACCATAAACCAGGGTCTTCCCACTTTGAAATTGGCATTTTTTCCCGCCTTCAGGAGGGAGAGAATAGACCTGTTCGGTAACCCCAAGATCAATCGCTGTAGAGCCTTTCCGTTTTCACTTTTTATGTCATGCTGAACGGAGCGTCCAGTCCTCTCTTTCCCACGCCTTGCCGGGCAAGCAGGCGGTGCTTATGATTCCCCCGCCCAGGAACAGGGAAAGGGCGCACTCTGACAACACTTTTCAGGAGAGAGACCATGGAAAACACCTACACGCAAGACGCATGTGAACAGTTGAAGCTGGAACTGGCTGTCAAGCAGGCGCAGCTTCAGGAAACCAAAATGAAGGCACGTGTTGCCGCTGCCAAGGCAGCTGCCGCCTTTGCCGAGGAGATCGGACAGCAGGAACGCGAGATCCAGGCAGTCAAAAAGCGGCTCATGGCTGCCAGTTACGACACGGGCAGTTCTGGATCAGAAGTCTGGCTGGAGATCAAGGAAGGTCTGTCCAGGGCTGCCAAGGCGGTTATCAGGATGGTACGCCAGTTTCTGGATCGGCTGTAGGAGTGGAGTGAGGAGCGTGGAGTGAGGAGTTGCCGGGCTTTGCCCGGCTGTTCGCCTTTTCCGCCTCACTCAAAAACTCCTCACTCCTCACTGCCTTTTCACTCTCCTCTCTCCCCGTATGCTGACCACCGCACAACGCCAGGAAAAACGGCGACTCATCCGCCGGGTCATCGCCTTCTGCCTGCTCTGCATCCCGCTTCTGGGCTATGTCCAGTACCGGCTTTTGGGTGGTCAGTTCCTCTTGCAGCCGCGTCTGGACACTGCCATCTTTTTTGCCCTGATTAACGGCAATGCCTTCTTGCTCCTGCTCATGCTGTATCTGGTGCTGCGGCAACTGGCTGAACTCGTTTTCGAGCGCAGACACCAGCTCTTTGGCTTCAGACTGCGCAGCAAGCTGGTTCTGGCCTTTATGGCCCTCTCCTTCTTGCCCACCACCCTGCTCTTCCTCTTTGCCTTTGGCTCCATCTCCACCTCTATGGACTTCTGGTTCAACGCCAAGGTGGAAGAGTCCTTGCAAGCCTCCAGCAGGATGAGTCGGGCCATTTTTGAAGATACCCGCAGGCAGGCCGAGTTCATCAGTCTGCAACTGGCCTATCAGCTTGAATCCCGCCTGCTCGATCCCTTTGATCCAGCCTCCTTGCAGGTGCATCTGGGACGCCTGGTGGCAGGCACAGTGCCCGGTGCGCCGGACAGCATCCTGATTCTGGATAACCACCAAAAGAAGATTCTGGCGCTCCGTAGCCCGCAGCTTTTGCCGATCATGCTGCCACCCGTGGCTTCCGGCGCTTTGCGGCAGGCTGCCCAGTCCGACAGCGTGGAGGTTCTGGGAGTCCACACGACTGCCGGCGAACTGGTTCAGGCCATTGCGCCCGTGAAGCTGCGCAGTGCCCATCCCCAGACCTGGTTTGTTGTGGTCTCGCTCCTGATCCCTTCAGCGCGACTGGAGGAGATGCAGAGCATCCAGGCCGGGCTGAACGACTACCAACACCAGATCATTGTCAAGCCGCCCATGGAGTTGAGCCTGAACATCCTGCTGGTTGTCGTGACCCTGCTGATCCTTTTCGGATCCATCTGGCTGGGCCTGTACATTGCCCGCACCCTGACCACGCCGATCAACGAGCTGGCCCTGGCTACCCGGCGGGTTGCCGAGGGCGATCTGGAATTCCAGCTTGACCGGGTGACAGACGACGAGATGGGTGTACTCATCTCTTCTTTCAACGCCATGACCGCCAATCTGGGCAAGTCCCAAAGAGAGCTTGCCCAGACCCATTTTGCCCTGCAAAGAAGCAACGAACTCTCCGAGCAGAGACGAAACTATCTGGAAACCATTCTGGAACACGTGCCAGCCGGTGTCATTGCCTTTGACGAGAGCGGGGTCATCACCACCATCAACCGCTTTGCCGTGGACCTGCTGGCCATAGACCCAAGCAACTTTGTGGGACGCAACTTTCACGAGGTCTTGCCGCGCCAGCACCAACTGGTTGTGCAGAGCTTTGTGGAAGAACTGAAGGAGAGCGGCAAGGCGGTGGTGGAACGCCATCTGCGTATGGTGGTGCGCCGGGGTGAGGCCCTGTCCTTGCAGGTCAACGTGGCCCGCATGGCAGATGCGCAGGGACAGGCTGCGGGCTTTGTCCTGGTGTTTGACAACCTCACCAGTCTGGAGCAGGCCCAGAGACTGGCCGCCTGGCAGGAGGTGGCCCGCCGCATTGCCCATGAGATCAAGAATCCCCTTACCCCCATCCAGCTTTCTGCCCAGCGCCTGCGCAAGCGTTTTCTGTCCGCACTGACCAAGGACCAGACCATCTTTGACCAGTGTACGCAAACCATTGTCGCCCAAGTTGACGAGATCCGCAGGATGGTGTCCGAGTTTTCCGAATTTGCCCGTATGCCGCGCCTGAAAAAAGCGCCGGGCGATCTGGCAGTCCTGACCCGTGACGTGGTTGCCCTGTATCAGGAGGCCCATCCGCAGATCCACTTTGTCACGAACATTGCCGGAGAGCTGCCAGTCTTTTTCTTTGACGCAGTGCAGATGAAAAGAGTGTTGATCAATCTCCTGGACAACGCGGTGAGCGCACTGGACCAAGGCGGCGAGATCACAGTCAGTTTGGGCTATGACACCATGCAAACATACAGTATATTGCAGGTCAGGGACAATGGACCCGGTATCCCGGACAGCATGAAGCTGCGCATCTTTGAGCCGTACTTTTCCACCCGCAAACTGGGCACTGGGCTGGGACTGGCCATCTGCCAGACCATTGTCAGCGAACACGGCGGCGAAATCCGGGTCAGCGATGCCGAGCCTTCAGGAACCGTGTTTGCAGTGACCCTGCCTCTGGAGTGAAACAGAGCGGGCCTGTTGTTCGAGTGCAACCCACAACCTTTTGGGAGGACTGTCATGTCGGCGCATATCCTGTCTTTTGTTCTGGCGCATCCAGCGCTGTTCTGGTTCCTGTTCGGCATCGTCTGTCTCTTGCTGGAAATGCTGTTGCCCGGCTTTTTCATGTTCTTCTTTGGACTGGGCGCCTGGTGTGCAGCCCTGGTCGCCCTGATGCCGGCAGTCTCCTTTTCCGTGCAGATTCTGGTTTTTCTGGCCGCCAGTCTGGCCCTGCTGGCCTTTTTACGCGCCCGGTTCAAAGAGATGTTTCAGGGTAGTGTGCTGGAAGGCAGGCTGGATGGCAGCGCTCCCCTGGAAAATACCTTGGCCGAGGTGGTGGCAGAGATCAATCCGCCTGCTCCCGGCAAGGTGAAGTGCGGCGGCACCTTCTGGCAGGCTGTGAGTGACCAGCCCCTTGTCAAGGGCGCACAGGTGCGCGTGCTGGCCCGTAGCAACCTGACCCTGACCGTTGAAGCGGTCTCCTCTCCCAATTCAACCCAAGGAGCATGACATGAGTGGTTTTGGCATTGGTCTGCTGGTTTTTGCCGGATTCGTGGGTCTTGTGCTGTACAAGACAGCAGTGGTTGTGCCCCAGCGCAACGAGTACGTGGTGGAGCGTCTGGGCAAGTACCGCGAGACTCTGGAAGCTGGCTTTCACATCCTGATCCCCTTTATTGACCGGGTAGCCTACCGCAGGAA
>CAMNHX010000034.1 GCA_946539945.1 uncultured Desulfobulbus sp.
TTGTTTATATGTATATCCTTGATCATGACGATTTTTAAAACTCATAGATTGATGGTTAAATGAGGCATTACTCGATGTTATAGCTGTTCTGCAGAATGCAACATCTAATAGATCTCTTATTATCCCAGTTTCTAAATCTATTCTACTGCGGAGTACCTTCAGTGCAGATAGTGATGATGAATTCCACCACCGTTCAATATTAAACAATGGCGGCTCCCATAATTTATCTGAAATTCTATTCTTGAAAGCATATGAATATATTTCTTGAGCACAAGATATAGCACTCAAACACTGCAACTCATTGTAACATCTTGTTTTAACGCTAGCAAACCAGACAAGAAATGGATTAATATCTCTAGCATATACATCCATTCCGAGACTCATAGCTGCCAACACCGTCGTTCCTGAACCAGAAAAAGGTTCAATGATCCGACTCCCCGCCGGGAGACAAGATAATCTATCCCGTACTAAACGAGCGGAGTAAGCTGGTGTCAACCGCAACCACCCATATCGACCATTATTAATATTTGCCTTGAACGTTAATTCAGATTTAGAACGAGTGATTTCTGGAAATAATATTTTTTGATACATTAATTCGGTATCTCAATTATATTTTTAATAATATTACCAATTTCACTACGAAGAACTTCCGAGTTTCTTTCAAAAAAACCTGCCAAATCATAACCAATTACATTTTTAAAAAAGGCGTATGTTGAAATATGTGGATCATTATCAAGATTTCCTCTTAACACAAGAAGATTTCCATTTTTATAGCGATTATATACAGTATTATTAACTTGATTACTCATAACCATCATGGTCATAAGATATCCTGCTCCTAGTGCATTTGCTGAATTTTCAAGGTCTGCGTTTTGTCTTTTCGAATCGGCACTTTTATACCCTTCACGAATTTCGAAGACCACTCCGTTAAGAAAAGCTTTAATATCAAGACGTTTTTTTGCGCCAACAAGCCATAATTCAACTCGTTTACGAGCAAAATCGTTATCAATATCTACTAGTCGAATTCGTGAGTCAAGTTTTCTTTCTTTGTTTTTTCCATCATCAGTTATGTGCTTATACCCCCAATTAACCTGTTCATCATTAAGATGGAAAGTATTTTTTAAAACTGTCTTTGCAAGTCTTTCAACACCTATTCCAAGTTGTCTATATAAAGATGTCATACCCCCTGCTGCTTTGTGTATTGCGAAAAGTGATGGTGTATCAAAGCCAACCCAATGATATAATGGATCTTCACCATATAGGGAAATAAATCCTTGAACATCTACTTGTTCATCACCTCCCATTTTAGGGGTGTAGTTCAGACATGTGCGAATTGGTCTTAAAAGTATCTCTCGATACTCCTCATCATATCTTATAGCTTGTTGTTCCATCTCAATCATCCTATCTAATAAAAGTTAGATCGGTTCCGTTTTGTCTTTTTACTCTTTTTATCGCTTTGCTGGAAAGTCATTTTGCTCCGTTCAGCATGGCATATAAAGTGAAAACGGAAACGCTCTAAATGGCTACTTCGCAAATACAACTATGCAGAATCCCATCTGAATAAAAATCCCACTGTAGTCAGAGCCGCCTCCTTACTCGTGGCGCTTTCCAGGGCCAGAATCAGGAGGCTATCCATCGCTTTATCAGATGGGCAATGTCATTGTAAAAGACAAAGAGCATGAGCGCGACCAGGAGCGCAATGCCGATTTTTTGCCCAATATCCATGACGCGCTCACTGGCTGGCTTGCCGCGCAGCATCTCAAAGGAGAGAAAGGCCAGATGCCCCCCGTCCAGAACCGGCACAGGCAAAAGGTTGAGCACACCCAGGCCAACGCTCAAAATGCCCATGAAATCCAGAAACTTCTTCAGACCAGCCCTCATGCGTTCGCCTGCAAACTCTGCAATGCGGATCGGTCCGCCCATGTTACTGGCAGAAACACGGCCTTGCGCCATCTTGACCAGAACCTTGGCGTTCAGATAGGTCAGCCTCCAGGTGTACTGCAGGGCAGCCACAGCGCATTGCCCAACAGAAGCCTTTTCATAGGACTCTTTCCAGCCAATGGTAATGCCCAGCATATAGCGCTTTGGCCCTACTTCTTCACCCAGCAGGTCACGTTCCGGTTGCAATTCAGGCGTGACGCGGAACTGTAGCTGCTCTTCGCCCCGCCGGACATCCAGAACCAAGGTCTTGCCCTCGCTGTTTTGGGCCTGTTCGCCGATCTGCTTCCAGGAAGTGATCGGCTGACCGTTGATAGCCACAATGGTATCGCCTGCCCTGATACCCGCCCGTTCCGCTGGCGTATCAGGCATGACCGCGCCAATCAGGCCATTTTCCACAGGCTCGCCCGCAGGTATGCCAACCAGTACGAAAAGTCCGAAAAACAGCAGAACCGCAAAGGCCAGGTTAAAAAAAGGTCCGGCAAAAACCACCAGAAAACGCTGCCACGCTGGTCTGTGGGAAAAGGAGTAGGCCCGGTCTTTTTCCGGGATTTCCTCGCCGCCAGCCTCTTCACCGTACATTTTTACGTAGCCGCCCAGAGGGAAGGCGCTGAGCAGGTATTCGGTCTCGCCCCAGCGCCAGCCCGCAAGCTTGTTGCCAAAACCCAGGGAGAACTTCAGAACCCGGATGCCAAAAGCCTTGGCTGTGATGAAATGACCGAATTCGTGGACAAAGATCAGGATGCCCAGAACAATGATAAAGGCAAGAAGCGAGATGAAAAAGGAGCCAAAGATGTTCATGCGTGCAAACAGGGAAAGAGAGAAAAGGGGAGACAAACTGCTGGCAAGAGGCGACTTTGCAGCACGGTACAAGCCCATCCCATGGTTTTCATGGTTTTTTACGGGATGCTTCAGCGCTTCAGAATGACAAGGTGGTGTGAACCTTTCACAGTTCAAGCTGGTCCAGCAGGCGCTGCGCCTCCTGCCGCGCCCAGAGGTCAGCTGCCAGTATCGCTTCAAGGGACAGGGCCTGATCCGGGCTTTGCCGGGCCTGCCAGTGTGTCAGGGTATCTGCCACCAGCGCGACAATGTTGGGGAAGCGAATTTGTCCGTTCAGAAAGGCGGCAACCGCGACCTCATTGGCAGCATTCAAAACCGCTGGACAAAAAGCGCCTGCCTCGAGCGCACCACGCGCCAGTTGCAGCGCTGGAAAACGCACATGATCCGGCGCGAAAAACTCCAGCCCTTGGTGCGCTGTCAAATCCAAGGGCGGCATGGACAGGGGCAAACGTTCAGGCCAGCTCAAGGCGCAGGCAATGGGCAAGCGCATATCCGGCAGGCCCAGCTGCGCGACCACTGAACCATCCTGGAACTCCACCAGGGAATGCACAATGGACTGCGGATGGACCAGAACCTCAATCTGTTCAGGCGGCACGTCAAAGAGCCAGCGGGCCTCGATGACTTCAAGCCCCTTGTTCATCATGGTGGCAGAGTCAATGGTGATCTTTTTGCCCATTGACCAGTTGGGATGCGCCAGCGCCGCTTCAGGACTCACCTGTTCCAACTCGGCTGCGGACAGGGTGCGAAAGGGGCCGCCTGATGCGGTCAGAAGCAGACGGCGCAGATCCTGGCGTCGCCCTGCGCCCAGGGCCTGAAAGATTGCGCTGTGTTCGGAGTCAATGGGCAAAAGCCGCACCCCGCAACGCGCCACTTCGGCCATAACCAGAGCGCCGGCCATGACCAGGGTTTCCTTGTTGGCCAGTCCAATATCCTTGCCTGCCCGGATGGCAGCCAAAGTCGGCTTGAGACCAATCGCGCCCACCACGGCAGTCACGGTCATATCTGCTGCAGCAAGCGTTGCCGCCTCGAGCAGCCCCTCCTCACCCCAGACAATGCGGGTGGAACAGGAAGCAGGCAAGAGCGCTCGCAAGCGCTCTGCCAGTGCCGCATCCGCCACGCTTGCCAGTTCAGGCGAAAACTCCTGAACCTGTTGGGCCAGGAGTTCCACGTTGCAACCCGCAGCCAGCGCATGGAGACGGAAATGATCCGGGAACTGGCGCACTACCTCGCAGACGTTGCGGCCAATGGACCCGGTTGATCCCAGAAGAGCCAGTCCTTTCACAGCAGCCCCTGCACAGAGAGAAAGGTGTAGAGGGCAGGCGCGGTCAAAAGCAGACTGTCAACGCGATCCAGAATCCCTCCGTGTCCGGCCAAGAGTGTGCCAGAGTCTTTTACCCCGCAGGCACGCTTGAGCAGGGATTCTGTCAGATCACCTGCAATGCCCACCAGGACCAGCACAGTGGCGACCAGAACCAGCAGACCCAGGGCAAGCGGTCCGCCAAAGAGCGTATGCACCAGAACCGCTGCTGCCACGCCGCACAGCAGCCCGCCAAAAACCCCCTCCTGGGTTTTCTTGGGGCTGATAAGCGGAAAGACCTTGCGTTTGCCCCAAGTCCTGCCCACATAGTAGGCCCCTGTATCTGAACCTGCGGTAATCGCAACTAGCAGCACCAGCCAGAGGCTCTTGTGGGGCGCAAAGGTCAGCAAAACCAGAAAGGCGCTACACAGACCCACATACAGCACTGCCAGACAGCCCACGC
This sequence comes from uncultured Desulfobulbus sp., assembly GCA_946539945.1. Taxonomy (GTDB): domain Bacteria; phylum Desulfobacterota; class Desulfobulbia; order Desulfobulbales; family Desulfobulbaceae; genus Desulfobulbus. The sequence goes on from CAMNHX010000034.1 coordinate 4,539, forward strand.
CCAGGAACTGCACGATGTTTTCGTCTGAACCTTCTGTGCCGTAACGCGCCATAGCCAAAAAGGCCAAGAGAACCAGAGAGGCAAAGAGTCCGCACAGAACCAGCCTTGTCTGTCCACTCAGGGCAGCCGCCACCGGCAGAGCCGCGCAAACCGTGCCGTATCCGCGCAAAGTGCGAGACCAGGTGGGCGCAACCATGCGGAAGTACTCATCCAGCCCGATACAGGTGAGAGCCAGCAAAAGACAACCCAGGACCAGGGAAGGACCAAAGGCCAGAAGCAGCCAGGTCACTGCCATAATCAGGCCGGGAATCACACGGTTCATGCTTGTCCTCCAGCCTGCACCTGTTCACCAGTCCTGCCAAAGCGACGTTGCCGGGCATTGTAGGCGCGGATGGCCTCGATAAGCTCGTCCCGACCAAAATCAGGCCATTTGACCTCTGTAAAGTACAGTTCAGCGTAGGAAAGTTGCCAAAGGAGAAAGTTGGACAGGCGGCACTCGCCGCCTGTGCGGATCAGGAGATCCGGATCAGGCTGGGGAGCGCTGTACAGCTCCCGGACAAAATGCGCCTCTTCAATGTCTGCCCAGTGCAGGCTTTTCTCTTCGCAGGCCCGGGCCAGAGTCTGCACTGCCCGCAGGATTTCTGCCCGGCTGCCGTAATTCAGCGCCAGATTCAGGTTCATGCCTGTGCAGTGCGCGGTTTTCGCCATCGTCTCTTCCAGGATGACGCGCACGTCCTTGGGCAGTTGCTCGGCATCGCCCAGACAGTGAAGGCGGATTTCGTTGCGCAACATCCGTTGCAGCTCGGACTTGAGATAGTTCTGTAAGAGCGCCATCAGACCGCTGACCTCGCTTGCCGGGCGCTGCCAGTTTTCCGTGGAAAAGGCGTACAAGGTCAGATGGCGCACACCCAAAGAACGGGCGGCCTCCACAATGGTCTGCACCGCCTTGACCCCGGCCCGGTGTCCAAAAAGGCGCAACTGGCCACGCTCCGTGGCCCAACGCCCATTGCCGTCCATAATGATGGCAATGTGGCTAGGAATGACCAGCTCTTTGCTGTCCATACTCATATTGCACCAGAGGAGGATCACACGGCCATGACTTCCTTCTCCTTGCTCTCCACAATGCTGTCAATCGTGCTGATGCAGGCATCGGTTGCCTTCTGGATCTCGTCCTGAAGGCGGTTCATGTCGTCCTCGGAAATTTCCTTGCTTTTTTTCTGCTTTTTCAGGGTGTCATTGGTATCGCGCCGCACGTTGCGCACCGCCACCTTGTAGCTCTCACCGATCTTCTTCACCTGCTTGACCAACTCTGCGCGGCGCTCTCCAGTCAGGGGCGGGATGGTCAGACGCACGACGTGACCGTCGTTGGCAGGCGTCAGCCCCAGATCAGAGGCCAGAAGAGCCTTTTCAATCATGGGCAGCATCTTGGGATCCCAAGGTTTGATAGCGATCACGTTGTTTTCTGGAACAGTCATGGTCCCCACCTGGGCAAGCGGCATCTGGGAATCGTAGGCGTTGACCTTGATGCCGTCCAAAAGCGCCAGCGAGGCGCGACCAGTGCGGATCCGGGACAGTTCCCGCTTCAGCGCTTCCACGCTGCTCTCCATCTTTTTCTTGACCTCTGCAACTGCAACCATTGTAGTCTCTCCACTCTGTACAAATCTCAATTCTTGATCAGCGTGCCGATGTCCTCACCCTGCACAGCCTTGACGATGTTGCCCGGTTCCAGCATATTGAACACGAAGATGGGCAGTTTGTTCTCCCGGGCCAGGGAAATGCCTGCCGCATCCATGACCTGAAGGTTGTCACGCAAAACCGTGGTGTAATCCAGAGAAGGATAGCGCACAGCCTGCGGATTCTTCTCTGGGTCGTCATTGTACACGCCGTCAACCCGGGTGGCCTTCATCACCACGTCTGCCCGGATTTCCAAGGCGCGCAAGACTGCGGCTGTGTCGGTCGTGAAATAGGGGTTGCCCGTGCCAGCGGCAAAAATCACCACGTGTTTGCGTTCCAGATGCGCCACAGCCTTGACCCGTTCATACGGCTCACAGACGTTCATCATGGCAATGGCTGACATGACCTGCGTCGGCACACCAACCTTTTGCAGACCGTCCTGCATGGCCAAGGAATTCATCACTGTGGCCAGCATACCCATACTGTCTGCGGCCCCCCTATCCATGCCGCCAGCCGCGCCAGCCACTCCCCGAAAGATATTGCCCGCGCCAATCACCAAGGCCAGCTGCACGCCGCTTTCGTGAATAGCCTTGATCTCTTGGGCGACAAAGCGCACCATGTCAATATTGATGCCATAGGCAGAGGAACCCATCAGGGCCTCGCCGCTGATTTTTAACAGAACACGCTGGTACTGCATCAGGCTTGCTCCATGACGTAAAAAAAAGTGGCGTCTGAAAGCGACGCCACCCGGTTATACCTGTATGCCGCCGTTAAAAGGCGGGCGCTTGCACAGTACAACTGCGCTGCCTTACGCTCGCGGCACATAATAAAAAGGTCAGCCAATCTGGTAGCGGACAAACCTGCAAACAGACAGGTTTGCTCCGGTCTTTTTGGACATCTCCTTGACCAGATCCTGCACGCTGATCTTGTCGTTCTTCACAAACTTCTGCTCAAGCAGGCAAACTTCAGCCAGATATTTTTCCATCTTGCCTGCCACCATCTTTTCGGCAATCTGCTGGGGCTTGCCGGAATCCACCGCCTGCTTGATATAAATGTCCTTCTCCCGCTGCAACACTTCAGCAGGCACATCTTCTCGCTTCAGGGCAATCGGGTTGGTGGCGGCAATGTGCATGGCAATGTCCCGCACCATAGTCTTGACCTCGTCGTTTTTGGCTGCCGCTTCACTGTCACAGGCTACTTCAATCAGCACGCCCAGCTTGCCGCCCGCGTGAATGTATGCCTCCAGAAGACCCGCGCCTTCAAGCTGATAGCGGGCGAATTTGCGCACAGAAACGTTTTCCTTGGTTTTCAAGAGAACCTCGTTGAGCAGATCCTGCACGGTAAGGCTCTCATTCTTCACTGCTTTCTGCGTCAGCAGATCCTGTTCGGTCGGATTGGCAACAGCGACCTGCTCCGCAATGTTCGCGGCAAAGGTCTTGAAATCGTCGGCCTTGGCCACAAAGTCGGTTTCGCAGACCACCTCGGCCAGAGCGCCAACCTTGCCGTCTGCCTGAATATACGCGGCAACCATGCCCTCATTGGCTTCCTTGCCGGAACGCTTGGCTGCCACGGCCAAACCTTTCTGGCGCAGCAGATCCACCGCCTTGTCCATATCTCCGTCTGTCTCGGTCAGGGCTTTTTTGCAGTCCATCATGCCTGCGTTGGTCTTGTCACGCAGTTCCTTGACCATCTGACTTGTAATTGCTACCACTGCTTTGTCTCCCTCAAAAACAGGCGGCCTTCAGGGCCGCCCAATAAAGTGAATGTGTATCTTATTCCGTAGCTGCGTCTTCCTTGGCTGACGACATGGCTTTTTCCATCTCGTCAAGACCAACTGGTGTTTCTTCGCCGCGCCGCGCCTTGCCTTCCAGCACAGCCTCCGCCATCTGGGAGGCGATGAGCTTTATTGCCCGAATGGCGTCGTCATTGCCGGGAATGACGTAATCAATGCCGTCCGGGTTGCAGTTGGTGTCAGTCAGTGCCACAATGGCAATACCTAGTTTTTTGGCCTCGTCAACCGCAATGTCTTCCTTCTTGGGGTCAATGATGAACAACACGTCTGGCAAGGCCCGCATATTCTTGATACCACCCACGTTGCGGGTCAGTTTGACGCGCTCTTTTTCCATCTGGAGTACTTCCTTTTTGGGGAAGCGGTTGATGGACCCGTCTTCCTGCATGGCTTCGATCTTCTTCAAACGCTCAACAGAGTTGCGAATCGCCTGGAAGTTGGTCAACATACCCCCCAGCCAACGATGGTTGACAAAGTACATCCCGGCCCGTTCAGCCTCTTCCTTGATGATGGCCTGGGCCTGCTTCTTGGTGCCCACAAACAGGATGTACCCACCACCTGCAACCGTATCAGAGAGAAACTGATACGCAGTGTGGAACATCTTCATGGTCAGGTCAAGATTGACAATATAGATGCCGTTTCTCGGACCATAGATGTAGGGCTTCATTTTGGGATTCCAGCGCCGTGTCTGGTGGCCAAAATGGAGACCAGCCTCAAGCATTTGCCGCATGGTTACAGTTGACATGACAATCTCCTGACAATCGCCTTTATGGTTTTTCCTCCGCCCGGAAGCCTGCGCATCCGCGCACCATCGGCTGGATCGGGCGTGTGTATTTGCGGTCAGCGCCGCAGTGTAAAAGGGAGTAGCTTACCAAAACATTGGCAGGCTTTCAAGAACTTCTCAATGCGCCGTCGCCTAGCGGCTGAACAGCTGAACGACAAAGAGCCGGGCGCAAAAAAGAAGGCTGACATGAAGCCTCTCATGTCAGCCTGGATCGTGACAGAAAAAAAGGGAAGCAGTTACTTCGCCTGCTCCTCTCCACTCTTGATCGGCTCATCCTTGTAGTTGACCAGTTCAAGAATGGCCATGGGCGCAGCGTCGCCCGCCCGCACGCCGGTACGGATAATCCTAGTGTAGCCCCCCTGACGATCCGCATATTCCTTGCTCAAGGTGTCAAAGAGTTTGGCCAGCACATCACGGGAGTGGATATAGG
>CAMNHX010000035.1 GCA_946539945.1 uncultured Desulfobulbus sp.
TGGGCGCCCTCTGGTCCGAACGAGTATCCGGCAACTGGGAGTGGATATTCTGGTGCATGGTTACTGCACTGACCCGGACTCCCTGTTTTCAGAAGATGTATTCACAAACAGGTATGGATATTGTTTACACCCTCGTTGAGGTGCTGACAAAGGACAATCTTTATATCAGTTTAGAGTATTTCCGCTTTCATTTTTTATGTACCCCCCTGCCCGTCATGCTGAACGAAACGACTTTTCAGTGCGAAGCACGGTAAAAGTCCATCTCCCGCCAAGAGCTGGAGATTCTTCGCGCTGACGCGCTCAAAATGACATTCAAAAGACAAAGTGAAAACGCTCTATCAGAATGGTACATTTGTGAATATAGCTTATGATCTTGAGTAAATACCCCCATAACAAAAGGAGAACTTATGCGTCTTCTTGTACATATCTGCTGTGGTCCATGTGCCATATATCCGATGAATTGCTTGCTTGCATCAGATCATGACGTGAGCGGCTTTTTCTTCAACCCAAATATCCATCCGTTTCAGGAATTTCGTCGCAGACTTGAGACAGTTCAACTTTTGGCTCAACTTCAGAATTGGCCGTTGGTTGCAGAGGAAAAGTATGGTTTGACAGAATATCTGCGGAAAGTAGTCTTTGATGAAGAGAGCCGTTGTCGTCATTGCTATGACATGAGGTTGGAGCGTACAGCAAAAGAGACGGTTGCCAGCGGATGCGATGCCTTCACCACCACACTTTTATATTCAAAATACCAAAAGCACGAGCTGATTAGAGAACGGGCAGCTTTCTGGGCTGCCCAATACAACACAAGCTTTTATTACCAAGATTTTCGCACAGGCTGGCAGCAGGGTATTGACGAAAGTATCCGTCTCAACTTGTATCGGCAGCCATACTGTGGCTGCATTTACAGCGAGCAGGAACGCTATGACCGGACTGCACGCCAATCCCCTTCTTCAAAGAGGAAAAGGAAAGAAAAAAATTCGTGAATGGTCGTCTGCATGCGGATCTGTCCATGAGGAACACGCCCCACTTCCCGCTTGCGCCGTCCGCGTCAGCCGGTAAGATACAGCTTTTGTCCCACTTCGCCAATTCAACACAGGAGAAGGCCATGAAGCCACGCCGTTCCAATCTGTCTGTTCCGGGTCATGTTGCCAAGATGCACGCCAAGGCCGCAGAAAGCGCTGCTGATGTGGTCATGCTGGATCTGGAGGACAGCGTTCCTCTGGAGGCCAAGGAAAGCGCCCGCCAGCAGGTGATTGACTCGCTTTTGCATCTGGACTGGTCAAAAAAAACCGTGACCGTGCGCATCAATGCGCTGGACACCCCCTTTGCCTATCGCGACCTGATCGAGGTCGTGGAGCAGGCCGGGCCAGTGCTGGATGCGATTGTCCTGCCCAAGGTGAACCACGAGGGCGATATCCACTTTGCTGACCGCCTGCTTACCGGTATTGCCCTTGCCAAGGGCGGACCAGACCAGATCGGGCTTGAAGCCTCCATTGAAACCGCAGTCGGGCTTTTGCACGCCAGTGCCATTGTCAACGCCAGTCCGCGAGTCAAAACGCTGGTGTTCGGGATTGCCGACTATTCAGCGTCCATTGGGGCGCGGCTGGTCTCCATCTCTGGGCATGGCGAGAAGGAGGAAGAACTGTATCCTGGGCATCGCTGGCACTTTGCCATCAGCAAGATGGTGATGAACGCCAAGGCCGCAGGCAAACTGGCCATTGACGCGCCCTATGGCAACTTCAAGGATGAGGAGGGTCTGCGGCGTTCAGCGGTCATGGCCTGCGCCTTGGGCTGTGACGGCAAGTGGGCCATTCATCCAGGGCAGATTGCCGCCATTAACGAGGTTTTCACGCCCTCAAAGGAGGATATTGAACTGGCAGCCAAGGTCATCCAGGCCAATGAGGAGGCCAAGAACGCTGGTCGGGGCGCTGTGGCTGTGGAGGGCCGCATGGTGGATCAGGCCACGGTGCGGCTGGCAACCCAGCTCTGGGAACAGGCCCGGCATCTGGGGCTGGTGTGAGCAGGAAAAGCGCCAGCGGCAAGACACAGGGCGCGGAAGCGGTGCAAGACACCGCTTCCGCGCCCTTTACTTTGGCTCGTCTGCCTCTGCCACCAGCGGATAATCCCGGATCATGGCTTCAGGAATGCTGACCGGATGGCCTGTGGTGTTGTCGCAGAGGATGAACAACGTGGCGGCCTTGGCCAACTCCACGCCGTCGCAGGGACGAAAGAAGCGGAACTTGCGCAAGGACTTGATCCTCTTGAAGGCGGAAACCCAGGTCTGCACCCAGATCAGATCGCCGGCATAAGCAGAATGCCGGTATTCAATGTTGTGGCTGCGGACGATCCAGTGAGAGTTCAAGGTCCGGTAGCGTTCCGCAGTCCAGCCCAAGGCTGCTGAATGTGCGGTCGCCGCATCCTGGATCCACTGCACATACTGCACATTATTGACATGCCCGTTGGCATCAATGGCCGAGTCCGGGACCACGATTTCCAGTCGGAAAACAGCAGGGTTCATCGATTTTTCGACGCGGAGTTCCCGGCAGTCCTGCCGGGGAAAAGGCGCTCCTCCTTGTCTGGTTGTGAAGTGAAGCATCTCCTGCCAGCTTCCCGGTACTCGTCATGAGCTTCTTCACCGCTTCGCGCTTCAAACTGTCCAGAGAAGCGGTGAAGAAGGTAGGCAGGAAAAAAAATGGAAATGGAAATGTAAAAGACAAAGCGGAAACGCTCTAGCGGACAGGCCGTTCCAGAGCGTCCAGCCGTTCCTTCAGGGCCTTGACCTGACGGCCTAGGTCGTTCTCGGTCCGCCCCTCTTTCAGCGCATGGATTTCGGCAGAATGGGCCTTCAACAGCTCGTTCTGCTGGGCCTGACCCGCCTGCAACTCGTCAATCTGCCCCTGCAACGCCTCAATCCGCTGCTCCAGATACGCTATCCTCTGCTCCAGACGCGCTATCCGCTGCTTGTCGTCTTCGGCTTTGTCGGCGGACTGCAGCGCATCAGCGGCAAGCGCCGCTGTCGTTGCCAGAAAAGACAGGGCAAAAACAAGGGCGATGGTTCTCACGCTCCTTCCGTTCATGTCGTGCTCCTTGTATTCGTGGGGGATTATGGTTTTGGGGACGCCTGTTCGGCGCACGATTCGCCGGGTTTCGCGCCGAAGTCTGGATGCCGTTCCGGGGGCGAGATGGGCGTGTTTTCCCACTGTTTGCGCGACCAGGGTGTGCAGCGGTACGACAGGCAGGTCCCCAGAAGTGGAGCGCACTCATAAGCGCAACGGTCTTCATACATATCAAAGGGCGCAGGACTGCCCTCGCCCTCGTACAGACAGCGAAGCAGACACCAGTCGCGCTCATGGAAGCAGGGACCCGCGCACTGATGAAAGCGCTTCCTGTCCGCCTCTGTCAGGGCCGCATTATCCTCAGGGGCCGGGGCTTCAGGAAGGGGTTGCTCGCCTTCCGGCATGATCATGACCCGAAAGCCCGTGTCGAAATCACCGACTCCCGGAATGCCAGAGGAACGCCGGGCAGAGGCGCACCTTGTCGCGTCCTGCTTCCAGTCGGAACCACGCTGTCCACGGAAACGCAACCCGTTCGCGCCCTTGGCCAGTGGGTCTTTGAGCGGGCTTGCGGCATAGTAGTCCTCGCTGTGCCAGTCCTGAACCCATTCAGCCACATTGCCGCACATATCGTGCAGACCCCAGGCATTGGGCTGCTTTTGTCCCACAGGATGCGGCAGTCCTTCGGCATTTTCTGCAGTCCAGGCGTACTGTCCAGCGCCTGCGGCATCGTCGCCCCAGAAGAAACGGGTTTGGGAACCGGCCCGGGCCGCGTACTCCCACTGCGCCTCGCTGGGCAGACGGTAACGGGGGCCGTGGAAGCGACCTTCCCTTTCGTTCAGGAGGCTCAAGAAGGTTGCGGCCTCGTACCAAGACACATGGACCACCGGTATATCCGCGCCCCGGATCGCTTTGGGCAAGGGATTGTCGCGCCCCTTTCTGCTGTAGTGCCGCCCCATGATCGCCTCCCACTGGGCCTGGGTGACTTCATACTTGCCCAAGTAGAACGGCTTCGTGATGACCACCTTGTGGGGCGGTGTGGCCTCGGTTTCGCAGTCCTTCTCGTCCGCCGCGCAGCCCATGACAAAGCTGCCAGCAGGAATCAGCACAAACTCCATGCCGATGCTGTTGGTGAAGGTCTTGGGCAGGCTGCTTTGCGTGTTTTCGGCGCTCTTTGCGGTTGCGGGCGGCGTACCCGCAGCCTCGCCCGTCGCTTCGGCGGACAGGCACGGCGAGGTCAGGCAGACCGCAACGCAGACCGTGCAGAACACCCGGATTCGTGTGTGCATTTCAAGGGTCCTCCTGAATGAGCGATAGATGCCTGATTATTCTGGAGCGTAGAGCGGTTCCGTTTTCACCTTCCAAAAGAATACCGGGTTATAGGAGAGATTCTTGCCGGGATTCCGGTATTCAGCAGGAGATGCTTCAGCGCTTCGCGCTTCAGGCTTTCCAGTGAAGCGGGAAATGCAGACAGGAAAAAAACAAAACGGAAACGCCCTAATGCACCTCACGGGCAGTATCAGCCTCAATGCCGCCTGCATCTCTGGCCTCTACATCCCTAGTCTCACCGCTGCTTTCAACACCTTCCAGAGAGGTCAACAGCTTCTTGGCCTGGGGCGCCACATCGGATTCCGGGTAGGTGCTCAACAGGTATTGCAGGCGCTGCTTGGCCGCATTCTCCTTGTGCGTGCGCTTGTAGAACTCGGCCACCAGATACTCGTGATGGGCCAAAAACTCCTGCGCCTCCTTGATCTTGCGGGTCGCCTCCTGGGCATAGGGTGAGCGGGGCGCGGCGTTCAAAAGCCGGGTGAAGGACTCCACTGCCCGGTTCATGCTACCCGGATCGCGGTCAACCCGGTCAGCCCGGGAGTAATCGCACATGCCGTACTGAAAGAGCACGTAGGGAATGGCCTCATTGGTCGGATACTTGGACTCAAAGTTCTTGTACTGTTCCTTGGCCTCGTCATACTTGCCGTTGTAGTAGTAGGCGTCAGCCAGCTTGAGTTGGGCCAGCATAGCTTCCTGGCTAAAGGGATGCTCCTCCAGAAGGGCGGTGAAGCGGCTGATTGCTGAACCGTAGCTGCCCACCTCATAGGCAGCCATGCCCTCGGACAGCCGGGTTGCTGGCGGTACGCCCTTGACAACTTCTTCGCCCTCACCCACGCTCACCTTGTCGAACATACCGCTGAAGACGCCGCAGCCGGAAAGTAGCGGCAGGCTGGACACCAGCCCCAGAATCAGCAGCATCCTGACAGATTGGGCGGCAAAACGTGCGTCTTGTGCTGTTCGTGTGTTTTTCATGATGACTTGTCGGATGTGTTGGGAAAATGCTGTTCCAGATAGTGTCCGGCAGAGAGCGCGGCCACTGCACCGTCGCTGGCAGCGTTGACGATCTGGCGAAACTTCTTGCTGCGGATGTCGCCTGCGGCAAAGACACCGGGCAGGGCTGTGGCCATGGCTTCATCGGTGTGCAGGAAGCCTGCCTGGTCGTGTTCCAGTACCTCAAGCGGCAGCAGTTCATTGTTGGGCTGGATGCCGATGAACATGAAGACGCCGGTTACAGGAAGCACCTGTTCTGCGCCGCCCTCTCCAGACAAGAGCAGGCTCTCCACGCCGCTCTTGCCGCCCTGCACAGCCTTGACCTGCGTATTCCAGACAAACTCGATCTTCTCCTCGGCAAAGGCTCGTTCCTGCAGTATCTTGGTGGCGCGAAGCTCGCTTCTGCGATGAATGACCGTAATTTTTTGGGCAAACTTGGTGAGGTGCAGGGCCTCTTGAATGGCTGTATTGCCGCCGCCCACCACCGCAATCTCCTGATTGCGGTAAAAGGGACCGTCGCAGGTGGCGCAGTAGGAAACGCCCCGACCTGCAAACTCGCGCTCCCCTGGAATGTTCAGCTTGCGGGGACGTGCGCCGTTGCAGAGAATCACGGCATCAGCAGTAATGGTCTCACCGTTTTCCAGTGAGAAGCGCTTTTCCGGGCCTTCCAGAGCAAATTCGGCAATGCCTGCCAGCTTTTTCTGCAAGCCGAAGCGTTCCGCGTGCAGGGCCATTTTTTCCATCAGTTCGTAGCCGGAAACGCCGTCCGCAAAGCCCGGATAGTTGTCCACCCGCTCTGTGACCAGAACCTGTCCACTCACAGCGGTCTTTTCAATCAGCAGAGTGTTGATGCGGGCGCGGGCAGCGTAGAGACCGGCAGTCAGTCCCGCAGGACCGCCGCCAACAATAACCAGTTGATAATGGGATGCGCTCATTTCTGTGTCCTCGCACAAAAAAAGCACGCGCCCGCAGACTGCGCGGAGGCGTGCCTGTTCAGGATTGTTCCGTACTTACAGGGCTTTGTCGATCATGGCCTGCAACTGGGCCTTGCCCACTGCGCCGGTAATCTGATCCACAGCCTCGCCATTCTTGAACATGATAAGGGTAGGAATGGCGCGGATGCCGAACTTGCCCGGAGTGGCCGGGTTGTCGTCCACATTGACCTTGGCAACCATGGCCTTGCCGTCGTACTCCACGGCCAGCTCGTCAATAACCGGGCCGATACTCTTGCAGGGACCGCACCAGGGCGCCCAGAAATCCACCAGACAGGGCAGCTTGCTGGCGATAACCTTGTTTTCAAATTCACTGTCAGATACGTGTACAACCTTGTCGTTTGCCATGTTTCACTCCCGGATCAAGTTGAACCTGCGCTGGCTATGCAGGGGGCCACGTGTTCTGCGGCCAGATTGCATGGTGTGAACAGGGCAGGATTTGCCCGGGCTCCTGGGCCGGAAAACCTGTCCTGTGTTGTTTGTGCGCCGCCGCAGGCGTTGCCCTGTCAGCAGCGGGAGGGATATTAGCCGAACAGACAGGGGAACGCAAAGAGTTTCCTTGACATCCGTACAGTGTTCAGGAGCAAGACTCGACATATCACTCCGGCGGCTTCCTATTTCAACCAGAGTGCCCAGAGAAACAGGGACTGGTTTCGTCGCAAGATTCCCCAAGAGGGAATTGTACGGCGATGAATCACCCCATATTCGTTTCAGTGTCTCTTCACAGGCTGACTCGCTCTGTGGAGTCCACCACCTTCTGGAAAACCGTGGCATCGCCAGTGCAGAGGGCGACCAGCGCACAGACAAAGGCGATCACGAAAAAGGAAGCCCACAGGAAGTTGAGTGCCATGACAAGTCCGGCAAAAAGAGGATGAGTAGATGCGGCGCAGGTTCCGCCCGGTTGACAGAAAGGGCGCTGACGCCTACTTTGGACAGGGAATCTGGCTCGGACAGACGCCCCATGCGTCTGTTTTGTATCGCTTAACCATAAGGAACGCAATATGGCACTGTGCAGCATTGAAGAGGCCCTGGCCGAGATCAGGCAGGGCAGGATGGTTATTCTGGTGGACGACGAGGAGCGGGAAAACGAAGGCGATCTGACCATGGCCGCTGAATTCGTAACCCCGGAAGCCATCAATTTCATGGCAAAATACGGACGTGGTCTCATCTGCCTGCCCATGGCCCCGGACATGGTGGACCGACTCCGCTTGCCGCTCATGGCACAGCGCAACGGCTCGCGCTTCGGGACCAACTTCACCATCTCCATTGAGGCCCGGGAAGGTGTAACCACAGGCATTTCCGCCGCAGACCGCGCCACCACCATCCTGGCTGCCGTGGCTGACAAGGCCCGACCAGAAGACCTGGTCACGCCGGGTCATGTCTTTCCCCTGCGGGCCAGAGGCGGTGGCGTCCTGTCCCGAACCGGCCAGACAGAAGGCGGCGTTGATCTCGCACGACTCGCGGGTTTGAAGCCTGCGGCGGTCATCTGCGAAATCATGAATGAAGACGGCAGTATGGCCAGGATGCCTGATCTGGAAGTGTTTGCTGAACAGCACGGTCTGAAAATTGCGGCGGTCAAGGACATCATCCGCTATCGACTGGAACGCGGCCAGGTTTCCGTGCGGCGCGTGGCTGAAGCGCATCTGCCCACGCGCTTCGGTGATTTCCGCGTCATTGCCTATGAGAGCGATATTGAGGCAGGCACGCATCTGGCGCTGGTCAAGGGCGATCTCTCTGGCCCGGATCCCATCCTGACCCGCATCCATAGCGAATGCCTGACCGGTGACGCCTTGGGTTCCCTGCGTTGCGACTGCGGCGGTCAGTTGGGCGCAGCGCTCAAGCAGATTGAAAAGGAAGGTCGGGGCGCTCTGCTCTACATGCGGCAGGAGGGAAGGGGTATTGGTCTGGCCAACAAGATCAAGGCTTACGCCTTGCAGGATCAGGGTTATGATACTGTGGAAGCCAACCTCAAGCTGGGCTTTGCCCCGGATTTGCGCGACTACGGCACTGGTGCGCAGATGCTGGTGGATCTGGGCATTCACAAGATTCGTCTGTTGACCAATAACCCCAAGAAGGTGGTAGGCTTGTCTGGCTACGGCATTGAAATTCTGGAGCGGGTGCCGATTGAAATGGCAGCCTGCCCGGAAAACGAAGCCTATTTGCGCGTCAAGGCGGAAAAGATGGGGCACAAGCTCTCCTGCTCCATGTTGCGCTGATGTTGGGGGGAAGCTGTACTCTTAATCTGTTTATAATCTTTTGAGAATGAGAGCGATGAAAGCGATGAGGACAAATTGTAGGCTGGTGTTGAGGAGGCGTTCACAATTCTTCCAGAGCCTACGATTTTGCTCCAGCCAAGCGAAACTGCGTGCGACGACCCAGCGTCTTGGCAACACTTCAAATGTGTGCTGTTCGTTGCGTTTGGCGATTTGCACCTCTACCCCCTCATGCAGAATTTCTTGAACCCCAGAGGAAAAATGTTCTCCCGTATAGCCGCCGTCGCACAGCACGGCCTGCACTGTATTGAGGTTGTCGGCACAGCGCTCGAACGCCAAAAGCCCCCCTTGGCGCTCTCCGACGTTGGCGCAGGTAATGGCGATGGCATGGGGCAGGCCCAAAGTATCCACCGCAAGGTGACCTTTGATGCCAGACACTTTCTTGCCTGCATCATATCCCTTTTCTTTGGCCATGTCCGTGTTCTTCACACTTTGAGCGTCGAGGAGCAGGAAAGTGGTGGAACATGGAACATTTTCGCTTGGAGCGTCCGCGAATTGCGCACACCAGATTTTTTTAGGGGTGTTTACACAAGTGTAACATTCTGATAACATTCAAAAAATCTCCAAGACT
>CAMNHX010000036.1 GCA_946539945.1 uncultured Desulfobulbus sp.
GAACGAGCGCAAACCGGGAACTTCCCGGTCCCGGAGGACTCCATGCTTTCAGAAGTCTCGAAAAAGCTGTTGGAAAAGGTGAAGTCAGCGTCTGCGGAAGAGGTTGCAGTCCTGCTTGCCTCTGGCGCAGACCCAAACGCCAAAGACAAGGACGGCTTGACAGTCCTGATGCTGGCAGCATGGCGATCCAGGGCTCCAGAGGTGCTCAAGGTACTTCTGGACGCTGGCGCAGACCCAAAGGCTGTCAACAGGAGAGGCTGGACAGCGTTGAAGTTCGCGGAAGAGCTGAACACGAATCCCGACATTGCCGAGGTTCTGGTCCAAGTGCGGTCTGCGGAGGAGGACAAGGCGGCAGAGGCGCAGGACGAAGAGAGCCTGGACGATGGCCTGCTTTCCGGGGACGAGAGCGCGGACCAGAGCGCTCCTGCCGTTGCGGAGGTGTCCCGGTCTCCGGAAGACGCCACTGCTCCGCCCAGACTTTCCCCGGCGGAAGCTACGGAAAAGTTGCTGGAAAAGGTGAAGTCAGCAAGCCCGGAAGAGGTCAAGGTCCTGCTTGCCGCTGGCGCAGACCCAAACGCCAGAAACAGGACAGGCTGGACAGCGCTGATGCAGGCAGCCTGGCTGAACGGGAATCCCGAAGTACTCAAAGCCTTGCTTGCCGCTGGTGCAGACCCGAAGGCCAGGGACAAGGACGGCAAGACCGCCCTGATGCAGGCGGCCACGCATAACGAGAATCCTGAAGAGGTCAAGGTCCTGCTTGCCGCTGGCGCAGACCCGAACGCCACGGACGCGGTCGGCAGAACGGCTTTGATGAAGGCAGCGATGTGGAACGGGAATCCCGAAGTGCTCAAAGCCTTGCTTGCCGCTGGTGCAGACCCGAAGATCAGGGACAAGGACGGCAAGACCGCCCTGGATCTGGCGCAGGAACGCGACCATGCTGCTGTGGCCAAAGTGCTGGACCAGGCCCAGACCGGAGATTTCCGCCCGGATGCTGAAGCTGCGGCCCGGAAGGCTTCTGCTGCGTCCCACCCCTCTGCGGATGCCCCGCCTTTTTCGCACCGCAGGAGAGATCGCGCTTCACACTCCACATCCCACACTCCACACTCCTCTTCCCGTTCTGCCATGCCCTCACCCGAAGAGGCAACAGCAAAGCTGCTCCTGGTAGAGGCAGGCTGGGGCGATCCGGACAAGGTTCTGGCCTTGCTCGCGGCAGGCGCGGATGTGAATGCCAGGGACGGGGATGGCAAAACCGTGTTGATGGAAGCAGCGTGGAACGAGAATCCTGAAATGGTCAAAGTGTTGCTGGCCACAGGTGCAGACCTGCACACCAAGGACAGGGACGGCGAAAACGCCTTGATGAAAGCGGCGCGATACAACGAGAATCCAGAGATCATCAGGGCCTTGTTGGCTGCCCATGCGGAGGTGAACGCAACGGACAAGGAGGGCAGAACCGCCCTGATGCAGGCGGCGCGGTACAACGAGAATCCAGAGGTGATCGCAGTCCTTCTTGCTGCTGGCGCAAGCCTGAACGCAACGGACGAAGACGGCAAGACAGCGCTCATGCACGCGGCCTCGCGGAGCAAGAATCCCCTGGTGGTGCAAAGGCTTCTGGATGCGCTTGCACAGGCGGGCAGGCAGTCCTGGGCAGCAGGCGGTCCTGCCGGTGTGGATGCGGTGGACAGGTACGGCAGGACAGCCCTGATGCTGGCAGCGGAAAAGAACTGGAATCCTGCGGTACTCAAGGTTCTGCTTGCCGCTGGCGCAGGTCTTTCGGGGAGAACCGGAGCGGGCAGGACAGCCTTGATGTTGGCCGCAAAGAGTAACGTGAAACCTGAAGTGATCCAGACCCTGCTTGCCGCTGGCGCGGACCTGAACGCCAAGGACCGGGACGGTTGGACAGCGCTGCACTACGCGGAAATGAACGAGAATCCGGAAGTGGTTGCCATTCTGGGTCAGGTCCGGCAGGCAGAGTCTGGTCTGGCTCCTGAAGGTGACTGGGAAGGCGCAACCGTGCCGGGCCAGGAGCCTGCGGAGCCTGCCGCTGCGGTGGAGGAGGCGGACAGGGAAGAGCCGGAGCGCCAGACTGCAGAACAGCCTGTCGCGCCAGAAGAGGAGGAGCGCTCCGCGCACGCCACGCTTGCAGCAGCGGCAACGGAAAAGCTGCTTGAAGAGGTGGCCTGGAACGCACCTGAAGAGGTGGAGGCCCTGCTTGCCGCAGGAGCGGACCCGAATGCCAGGGACAGGGACAGCAGGTCTCTACTGATGAAGGCTGCCCTGATGAACGAGCAGCCTGGGGTGCTTGAGGTGCTTCTGGCTGCTGGCGCGGACCCGAATGTCAGGGACAGGGACAGCGAGACCGCCCTGATGAAGGCCGCATCGTTGAACAGGAACCCTGAAGTGGTCAAGACCCTGCTTGCCGCTGGCGCGGAGGTGCAGGCCAAAAACCGGGACGGCAGGACTGCCTTGTTCTTGGCGGCGGAGAACGGGAATCCCGAAGTGCTCAAGGTTCTGCTTGCCGCTGGCGCGGAGATACGGGTCAAGGACAAGCACGGCGAAACCATTTTGATGTGGGCGGTGGAAAATGGCAATCCTGAAGTGGTGAAAGCACTTTTGGCTGCTGGCGCGGATTTGAACGCCAAAGACAGGGGCGGCAGGACTGCGCTGGAAAGGGCAAGAGAGCAGGGCAAGACTGAAGTGGCGGAAATCCTGGTCCGGGCGCAGGAGGAGGCTTCCCGCCAAAGCCCTGAAGGGCAGACTGCAGCAGCGGCAAGGCTGCTGGAAGAGGTGGCTTCAGCGACTCCCGAAGAGGTGAAGGCCCTGCTTGCCGCTGGCGCAGAGGTAAACGCCAGGGACAGCTACGGCGAGACCGCCCTGATGAAAGCCGCGACGTGTAACGGGAATCCTGAAGTGGTGAAAGCGCTTTTGGCTGCTGGCGCGGATCTGAAGGAGCAGGACGAGTATGGCAGGACAGCCTTGATGTTGGCGGCGTGGAACGGGAGTCCCAAGGTGCTTGCCGCGCTTTTGGCTGCTGGCGCGGATCTGGAGGCCAAAGACAGATGCGGCGAGACCGCCTTGATGAAGGCCGTGACGTATAACAGGAATCCTGAAGTGGTGAAAGCGCTTTTGGCTGCTGGCGCGGAGGTCCGGGCCACTGACGGGCGTGGCGGGACCGCCTTGATGAAGGCCGCAGGGCACAAGGGTGAAAACCTTGAAGCGATCGAGGCGCTTTTGGCTGCTGGCGCGGAGGTAAACGCCAGGGATGAGCGTGGCAAGACGGCATTGATGTGCGCGGCAACGCAGAGCGGGAGTCCCGAAGTGCTCAAGGTCTTGCTGGCCGCGGGCGCGGAGGTCCGGGCCACTGACCAGGACGGTTGGACAGCGCTGAACTACGCGGAGACCATGAACGGGAATCCCGGTGTGACCGAAGTGCTGGCGCTGGCGCTGGCTGCAGATGTGCCCCCGGAATCCGGGGATTCGGAGGAGAGACGCGGCGCGGACTGGAAGGAATCCCGGTCTGTGCAGTGGTGGCGCAAGGCGGCGGAAAAGGGCAATCCGGGAGCCCAGTTCACCTTGGGGCAGATGTACGCCCAGGGCTTTGGTCTGCCCCGGGACGCGCATCAGGCTCTGCTCTGGTTCCGCAAGGCTGCGGAACAGGGTCATGCCGAGGCGCTGCGCACTCTGGGTCTGCTCTACGCCCAGGGCGGTGAAGGTGTGGACAGGGATACGCCTCAAGCCCTGGATTGGCTCCGCAGGGCGGCGAAACAGGGTGATGCCGAGGCACTGTTTACCTTGGGGCAGCTGTACGCTGAAGGTGATGGCGTGGACAGGGACGAAGGGCTGGCGCTGGACTGGTTCGGCAGGGCAGTGGCACAGGGACACGAGCAGGCCCTGGACCGGATTCGCCAGAGGGCGGATCAGGGCGATGCCGAGGCCCAATTCGCCTTGGGGCGGCTCTACGTCTGGGGCAGGGGCGTGCCCAAGGACGGGCAACAGGCCCTGGACTGGATACACAGGGCAGCGACGCAGGGACATGAACTGGCACTGATCTGGATGCGCCAGACAGCGGATCAGGGCGATGCCGAGGCTCAACGCAATCTGGGCCTGCTCTACGTCATGGGCAAGGGTGTGGAGAGGGATGTGCGGCAGGCCCTGGATTGGTTCCGCAGGGCAGCGGAACAGGGTCATGCGGGAGGGCAGTACAATCTGGGCGTGATGTACGCCAAGGGGAAGGCAGTGCCCAAAGATAGGCGGCAGGCCCTGGACTGGATGGGCAAGGCAGCGGCCCAAGGGCACGGTCAGGCTCTGGACTGGGTGCGCAAGACAGCAGACCAGGGTGATACCGGAGCCTTGTTCGCCTTGGGGCGGTTCTACGTCACGGGTGAGGGCGTGGGCAAGGATGAGCGGCAGGCCCTGGACTGCTTCCGCAAGGCAGCAGAACAGGGGCATACGGGCGGGCAGTACAATCTGGGTGTGCTGTACGCCCGGGGCGAAGGCGTACCCCAGAACAGGCAAGAAGCCCTGGACTGGTTCAACAGGGCGGCAGCGCAGGGACATGGCCAGGCATTGCTCTGGATACGCAAGACAGCGGATCAGGGAGATGCCGAGGCCCAGTTCGTCCTGGGGCGGCTGTACGCTGAAGGCACAGGTGTGAACAAGGACAGCGAAAAGGCCCTGGACTGGTTCCGCAAGGCAGCGGACCAGGGTCATGCCGGGGCCAGGCGCGAGCTGGAAGAGCAGGGAGAAGCCTTCTCTGACTCACGTCTGCTGGAGGTGGTGGTGCAGGGCAGCCTTGAGGAGGTGGCAGCCCTGCTGGATTCAGGCGCAAACGTCCACGTCAGGGACAACTATGGCAGGACAGCCCTGATGGAGGCAGCGGCCTGGAATCGGGCGCCTGAGGTGACGCAGGCGCTGCTGGCGGCAGGCGCGGAGGTGAACGCGACCAACAGCTACGGCAGAACCGCCTTGATGGAGGCGGTGACGTGGAACGGGGATGCCGCAGTGGTCAGGGCGCTGCTGGCGGCGGGCGCAGACCTGAAGGCCCTGGATCTGAACGGCAAGACCGCCCTGATGGAGGCGGTCCAGTGGGACAGGAATCCTGAAGTAGTCAAGGCGCTGCTGGCGGCGGGCGCAAGCCCGCATACCCGTGATGCAGAGGGTAAAACCGCCCTGATGCACGCGGCAGAGAGCAGCACCAGCCCTGCAGTGGTGCAAGCGCTTCTGGCAGCGGGTGCGAATCTGAACGCCAGGGACAGGGAGGGCAAGACAACGCTGGAGATTGCGCAGGAAGGCGGCAATGAGGCAGTGGCCGCAGTGCTGGTCCGGGCGCAGGACAGGGGCGCGGTGTCTGCGGCAGTGACTGCCAGACTGCTGAAAAAGGCAGCAACGGCGAGTCCTGAAGACCTGCGGGCCTTGCTGAACTCCGGCGCGGATGTGAACGCCACAGACGAGGACGGCATGACAGCCCTGATGCGCACGGCCATGCTGAACAGGCAGGTCGGCGCGGTTGAGGCGCTTCTGGCTGCGGGCGCGGACCTGCACGCCACCACCGGCGACGGCAGAACCGCGCTGATGTTTGCGGCGATGATGAATGAGTCGTCGGCGGTTGAGGCGCTGCTGGCTGCCGGGGCAGATGTGAATGCGAGCAACCGGCACGGCAGGACTGCCCTGATGTGGGCCGCGACCAACGAGCATCCTGAAGTGGCGGAAGCGCTTCTGGCTGCGGGCGCAGACCTGCAGGCCACCAACAAGGACGGCAAGACCGCGCTGGAGCTGGCGCGGGAGAGCGGCAATGCAGCTGTGGCTGAAGCACTGGCCCTGGCGCAGGACAGGAGCGTTGACCCGGAAACTGAAGGGCGGGCTGCTGAAGCGCCATCCGAAGAGCAGCCATCCGCAGGGCCTGTTGAGGCGCAGGATGGGGATCGCGCAGTTGATGCGGACAGGGTTCACGAGGTGGAGGAGACAGGGCAAGAGCCTGTTGCTTCCTCGTCTGTGGAAGCGTCTCGTTCTGCGGACTCCACTGCCCGATCCGCGCTCTCTTCTGCCGAGGCAACAGCCAAACTGCTGGCAGTGGCAGGAACAGCCGATCCTGCAGAGCTGTCTGCCCTCCTTGCCGCTGGCGCGACGCTGAACTCGGACAACCGCCACGGCAGGACCGTGCTCATGGAAGCAGCGATGCTGAACCAGGATCCCGGTGTGATCGAGGTCCTGCTGGCCGCTGGCGCGGCAGTCCATGCCAGAAAGGAAGACGGCATGACTGCCTTGATGTTTGCGGCCTGGAAGAACGGGAACCCTGAAGTGATCCAAGCCTTGCTGGCTGGCGGTGCGGATCTGCAGGCCAGGGACGAGGACGGCAAGACCGCGCTCATGTGGGCGGCCTGGAACGAAAATCCTGCGGTGCTTGCAACCCTGCTTGCCGCTGGCGCGGAGGTGAACGCGACCAACCGGCACGCCAGAACAGCCCTGATGCTGGCAGCCTGGATGAACAGGAATGCCGGTGTAACCGAAGCCCTGTTGGCTGCTGGCGCGGATCTGCACGCCACTGATGAAGCGGGCCGGACAGCCTTGATGTTTGCCGCCATGAACTGGACCACAGAAGTAAGCGAGGCCCTGCTTGCCGCTGGTGCGGAGGGCTCGTTCACGGACCGCGAGGGCAAGACCGCGCTGGCGCTGGCCCGTGAGTACGACAATTCCGGGGTCATCAGCCTGTTGGCGCAGGAAGGGGAGACTGTCCGGGAAGCGGAGGCAGGGCAAGAGACTGAAGAAGCGACACCCGACGCGCAGAACTTTGCAACCCGCACGGACGAGCTGGACGAGGAACTGGTCGCTGGTCTGGATGCGGTTTTTGCCTCTGCAGGGGAAGAGCGGGAAACTGAAGAGCAGGCACCCGCAAGCCAGGAACCCAAAGCCCCGGACGCTGCTCCTCTCGCATCTGAAGAGGAAAGCCCGGAGTTTGCGGACGCCTCTGCCTTTCCCTTGCGTGAGCCGGTCCAGGCTCCACCTTCCACGCTTTCGCCTGCGGAAGCGACAGCCCAACTGCTGGACTATGTGGCTGCAACCGCAGAGGATATTGAAGAGGTGACAGTCTTGCTGGCTGCTGGCGCTGACCTGAAGGCCAGAAACAGCAGCGGCTGGACCGCGCTGATGGAGGCGGCGGCAGGGAACAGGAGTCCTGAAGTGGTCAAGGCGCTCCTGGACGCTGGCGCTGACCTGCTGGCTGCAGACAGGGAGGGCCGGACAGCGCTGAACCTGGCGCGGAACTGCGGCAATGACGCAGTGGCCGAAGTTCTGACCCGGGCGCTGGAGGCAGAAACGCGGGCATCCGAAGGGCAATCACCTGCAGCGCAGTCCCCTGAAGTCCGGGAAACCGAAGAACTTGGGGACTCTCCCCGGCCCACTTCCCCTGTCTCCCTGTCTCCTGAAGAAGCGACAACCAAACTGCTGGAACTGGTGGCAAGCGCGAGTCCTGGAGATGTGTCGCCCCTCTTTGCCGCAGGCGCCAATTTGAACGCCTACAACCGGCACGGCAGGACCGTGCTCATGGAAGCGGCGATGCTGAACCAGAACCCCGGCGTGATCGAAGCCTTGTCTGCCGCTGGAGCGGCAGTGTATGCCAGAAAGGAAGACGGCATGACTGCCTTGATGTTTGCGGCCTGGAAGAACGACAATCCTGAGGTGACCCGGGCGCTTTTGGCCGCAGGAGCAGACCTGCAGGCCAGGGATGAAGACGGCAAGACCGCCCTGATGTGGGCGGCCTGGAATGCCAATCCCGCAGTGGTACAGGCCCTGCTTGCCGCAGGTGCAGAGGTGAATGCCGTGAACCGGCACGCCAGAACAGCCCTGATGTTTGCAGCATGGATGAACGACAATGCGGGCATGGTTGAAGCGCTTGTGGCTGCTGGAGCGGCTTTGGAGGCCAGGGATGAGGCTGGCAAAACAGCCTTGCTCTTTGCCGCCATGAATGAAAACTCCGCTGTGTTCGAAGCCTTGCTGGCCGCTGGTTCAGACGCGGAGGCCACAGACGGGGAAGGCAGGACAGCGCTGGACATTGCGCGGGAGTATGCCAACTCCGGGGTCATTGGTCTCCTGGCGCAGGATGGGGAAGTCAGCCCGGAACCGGAAGCGGGACAACCTGCAGAGGCGGCAGACAGGGACCAGGATTCAGGAAACCGCCTTGACGAGGTGGATGAGGAACTCGAAGCTGGTCTGGATGCGGCTTTTGCCTTTGCAGCGGATGAGCAGGAAACTGCAGAGGCAGATTCTGCAGACCTGAATGCAGACCCAGCCTCTGCCCAAGCGACAGACTCTGCTCCTGCGGAATCCCCGCCTCTCCCGCGTTGTGAGCCGGTCCAGACCCCGCCCCCCTCCTCTTTGTCGCCAGCGGAGGCCACAGCCGATCTGCTGGACTATGTAGCTGCAACTGCAGATGATCTCGAAGAGGTGACAGTCCTGCTGGCCGCAGGCGCGGATCTCCAGGCCAGAAACAGCAACGGCTGGACCGCCTTAATGGAGGCAGCGGCAGGAAACAGGCATCCTGAAGTGGCGGAAACCCTTTTGGCTGCAGGCGCGGATTTGCAGGCTGTCAACAAGGAGGGCAAGACCGCCCTGGATTTGGCGCAGGAATGCGGCAACACTGCAGTGGCTGCAGTCCTGATGCAGGCGCAGGAAGAGGCATCCCGGCAGAGCGGTGGAGCGCAGGCAACTGCATCCGAAGTGGCGGAACCCTCCCCGGCAGAGGCAACGGCCCGTTTGCTGGACCAGGCGGCCTGGGCCTCTCCTGAAGAGCTGCAAACCCTTCTGGCTGCAGGCGCGGACCTGAAGGCCACAGACAGGGAGGGCTGGACAGCCCTGATGCTGGCAGCGGCGCATAACGAGAATCCCGGCACGGTTGAGGTCTTGCTGGCCGCTGGCGCGGATTTGCAGGTCAGGGACGGCTACGGCAAGACCGCGCTGATGCGGGCGGCAGCGATGAATGCAAACCCCGGCGCGGTCAGGGAACTCCTGGCCGCAGGCGCGGACATGAACGCCAAGGACCGGGACGGCAGGACCGCCCTGATGCTGGCAGCCCTGATGAACAGGAACTCCGGCGCAGTGGAAGCCCTGCTCTCCGCAGGTGCGGAGACAAAGACCAGGGACCGGG
>CAMNHX010000037.1 GCA_946539945.1 uncultured Desulfobulbus sp.
TCTGACTGCGCAGCCACTCCGGGGCGGTGTCCAGCCCATGCCTGGCGCTACGGAGCTTATCCGGCAACTCTGTACGCACAGTCCGCTCACCATTGTCACTGCCCGGCCTGACGCAGGTCCGGTAGAAGAGTGGTTGGCGCATTTTTTTGCCCCAAAAACCTGCGCCTGTATTCAAGTACTGGCAACCGGCGATCATGACGGCAAGGAACCCTTCATCCGACAGGCCGGGCTGAACGCCTTTATTGACGACCGTGCTGAAACCTGCCTTGCCCTGGCCGAGGGCGGTATCGATGCCCACGTCTTTGCCCAACCCTGGAATCAGGGCAAATGCGCTGGTCTGCCTGTGGTTCAGAACTGGGCGGAACTGGGGCGTCTGTTCGGAGTTGCCGGTTTTTGACCGGCACGCCAGCAGCCTTGCACTCCCTCCAGCTCAAGCCTCTGCCGGTCTCCGCCACTTGCCGTTTTTGCGGGGTACAGCCACGGCTTCACGCATCTTCAGGCGCACAGAGGCACTGCCGTACTGCTCACGGATACGCTGGAACAGCCCGGAACCGGGCCGCACGCCCATGTCGTTGTGGGTGTTGATCTCCACCTCACCCCGCCCCGGAAAACCCAAAACAAGCTGCACCCCCACATTGCCGTGATGCTGGAAAAACAGTTCCTTCAACTCTGCCAGTCGATCGCGGTTCAGATGCTCTGCCGGAAGCCGCACCTGCACCTGTTCGCAGCAGTGCTCCAGGGCGTCCGGCAGGGTACGGACCTCTTCAGCTGTCAATTTGACGCTTTCCTCTGCCAGTTCCACCTTTGCCGTTACAATCAAGGGCTGTTCGCCCTTCAACAGGGTCTCACACTGGGCAAAGGTTGAGGCAAACACGGTCAGGTCCACCTTGCCAGAGAGGTCTTCCAGGACCACAAAGGCCATGCGCTCGCCTTTCTTGGTCTTGTGTTCGCGACAACCCGTAACCAGCCCCCCTACCCGGACCAGCTGACCGTTGCGGGCGGAGTGCAGATCGCTCAAGCGGAAGTCCGCCATTTCCTCCAGATCAGCGGACACGGATTCCAGTGGATGCCCGGTCAGATAGAAACCCACAATCTCCTTTTCATAGGCCAGACCCTGCAACTCCGGCCAGTTGTCCACTTCAGGCGCTGTTGCCTCTTCCACTGCTGCAGCTTCCGGCAGGGCAGCAGGCCCAGCACCAAAAAGGCTCATCTGCCCGCTTTGGCGCTCGCGCAACACGGCCTTGGCCCGTTCCATGCTCGTGTCCAGCATGGCGACAAGCTGGGCGCGATTCGGGTTCAGGGAATCAAAGACGCCTGCCTTGATCAGGCTTTCAATGACCTTGCGGTTGACCTTGCCACTGTCGATGCGCGTGCAAAAATCCGTGAGCGAGGTGTAGGGACCACCCTTTTCGCGCTCCTCGATAATGGAGTCCAGGGCAGCACTGCCCACACCCTTGATCGCGGCCATGCCAAAGCGCACCGCACCCTTGCTCACCGTAAAGTCGCGGAAGGAACCGTTGATGTCTGGCGGCAGGACAGCGATCTGCATCCGTCGGCATTCCTGGATGTACTTGACTACCTTGTCGGTGTTGTCCACGTCGCAGGAGAGCAGGGCAGCCATGAACTGCGCCGGATAGTGCGCCTTCAGGTAGGCGGTCTGGTAGGAGACAAAGGCATAACCTGCTGAATGCGACTTGTTGAAGCCATAGCCTGCAAACTTTTCCATCAGGTCAAAGACATAGCCTGCCCGTTCCGGGTCAACGCCCAGTTTTTTGGCGCCTTCCATGAAGCGGCCCCGTTCCTGCTTCATGATCTCCGGTTTTTTCTTGCCCATGGCCCGCCGCAGGATGTCTGCGTCGCCCAGACTGTAGCCTGCCAGAATGTTGGAAATTTTCATGACCTGCTCCTGATACACGATCACGCCGTAGGTCTCTTCCAGCACCTCTTTCAGTTGCGGCAGGGGGTATTCAGCCTCGCGGCGACCGTGCTTGGTCTCCACAAAGTCGTCCACCATGCCAGAGTCCAGAGGGCCAGGACGGTAGAGCGCTACCAGGGCGATCAGGTCTGTGAACTGTTCAGGCTGCATCCGCACCACCAGATTCCTCATGCCGTCGCCCTCAAGCTGGAACACGCCCAGACAGTCGCCCCGGCAGAGCAGTTTGTAGGTCTCCGGGTCATCCACAGCCAGCCGGTTGATGTCCAGCTTTTCACCGGTCTCTGCCTCAATGCCGCGCACTGCCTTGTCAATCATGGTGAGCGTCTTCAGGCCCAAAAAGTCGAACTTGATCAGTCCTACCTTTTCCACGTAGTTCTTGTCGTACTGGGTGACAACCTCCTTGGGACCGCCCTCCTTTTCCGACTTCACGCAGACCGGCACAAAGTCAACCATGGGCGTGGGCGAGATCACCACCCCGGCAGCGTGAACCGACTTGTGACGGGCCAAGCCCTCCAGACGCAGGGCAATTTGCATCAGGTCCTTGATGCGCGGGTCAGCGGACATGGCCTCCCGCAGGCGCGGTTCCTGGTCCAGGGCCTTGGTGAGCGTGATGTGCAGGTCATCGTCTGGCACGAGTTTGGCAATCTTGTCAACCTCGTTCAGGGGAATGTCCAGGGCGCGGCCCACGTCGCGCACCACACCTCGCGCCTTCATGGAACCGTAGGCCACGATCTGGGACACATAGTCGTCGCCGCCGTAGCGCTGGCGCACGTAGGCCAGAACCTCATCCCGGCGGTCCCGGCAGAAGTCCACGTCAAAGTCAGGCATGGACTTGCGCTCAATGTTGAGAAAGCGTTCAAAGATCAGACCATAGGCAATGGGGTCAATGTCTGTGATGCTCATGCAAAAGGCAGCCAGACTGCCTGCGCCAGAACCGCGGCCTGGCCCTACCGGGATCTCGTGATCCTTGGCCCAGTTGATAAAGTCCGCTACAATCAGGAAATAGGCGGGAAAGCCCATCTGACTGATGACGTCAATTTCCATGCGCAAGCGGTCCTTGTAGGTTTGCTCCAGTTCCGGGGTGAGGGTCTGCGTTTGGGCCAGTTCCTGCATCCGTCGGGCAAAGCCCTTCCAGCAGGACTCTTCAAACTCGCTGGCATAGGTATGACCTTCTGCTACCGGATAGTTCGGGAAGTAGTGCTCGCCAAAGGAAAACTCCAGATTGCAGCGTTCTGCAATGCGCACCGTGTTGGCGATTGCCTCCGGGCAATAGGCAAAGGCTGTGGCCATCTCCTCTGGCGACTTGACGTACAGGGTTTGCGTGGAGTAGCGGAAACAGGCCGGATCATTCAAGGGCTTGCCGCACTGGATGGACAGCAGAACCGCATGGGCCTGCGCGTCTTCGGCCAGAAGGTAGTGGCAGTCATTGGTAGCCACCAGCCCTATGCCCAGTTCCTTGGCCATGTCCATCAGCGCCCGGTTGGCCTGACTCTGTTCCGGGATGCCGTTTTCCTGCAGCTCCAGATAAAAGCGGTCGCCAAAGACCTGTTGCGCCTCAATGGCCCTTTGCCGGGCGCTTTTCAGGTCATCGTGTACAGCCCGCCAGGCGATCTCGCCCTGTAAGCAGGCGCTGGTGATGATCAGGCCCTCGTTGTATTCAAAAAGTTTGGCCCAATCCACGCGGGGCTTGCGGTAAAAGCCCTGGGTCTGCGCCATGGAGGCCAGTTTGACCAGGTTGTGGTATCCGGTTTCGTTCATGGCCAGGGCCACCAGATGGAAGTTGCGGCCTGCCTTGGCTCCTCTGGACTCCATGCCGTTTTCCGCCAGATACAGCTCGCTGCCGATGATGGGTTTGACTCCGGCCTTTTTGGCCGCGTCGTAGAACTCCAGAGCGCCGTACATGACCCCGTGATCCGTAATGGCCACGGAATTCATGCCGAGTGCCTTCACGCGGTCCATGAGTTCGGGGATGCGGATGGCGCCGTCAAGAAAGGAGTAGTGCGTGTGCAGGTGCAGATGGACAAAGTCGCTCATGGTGATATTTTTGGCTCAAGAGAGGAGAGGGGCAGAGATCCAGATAGCCGCAAGCGCAGCGAAAAGCCGCAGTGTACCCGATTTTCAGCGGAAAGGAGAAGGAAAAGCAGGGGACAGGAAGGTCCTGAAGCAGAGTCTGGATTCTGTCAGGCTGAACAGCAGTGGGCAGGAAAGGGAAATGTTCTTGTCATTTTCCGGGTTTTCCCGTAATGGAACAGAAACTTTCGCATCAGCATGGGCACAGGCGTGCCGGATGCGGGCAATGCGGAACAGAACTTCATTGTATAAGGAAGGAAAACATGAAAAGCACACGACTGAACAGGCGACTTGGCATGACTTTTATGACTTCATGCCTGGTACTGGGTTACTCTTCTGCAGCGCTTGCCGATATGGCAACCGCAGTTGTGCAGGAGGAAAAGGCACGGGACAAGAAAAAGGAGTGTTCCATCAAGGTGCAGTATCCGACTGATACTACAAGCCCTTTGGCAAAGATCATCAACGAATATATCAACGAAACCCTTGGCAGCTCCTATACCGGCAATCCCTTTGAGGCCAAGGCCATGGTCTCCCACTATATCGAGGAATGCCTGAAACCAGACGAGGACGAGGGAGAAATGCCGGAAGATATGCCGCCCGGTGAAGACAAAACAGAAATAAGCAAACTTGTCGAAACCGACAAATTCATCACCTATGAGGTCTCCGGGTACAGCTATGCCGGAGGTGCGCACGGTTCTGCCAGCTATGACGGCATGACCTTTCGCAAAAGTGACGGACGGCGCATGGGTTGGAATGTCTTTGTCAAGACCAATGAGGCAAACTTCAAAAACCTCGTCAAGAAGGGGCTGAAAGAGTACTGGGAGATCAAGACTGACGCTGAACTGGCTGAAAGACTGCTCGATGTGGAGCTTGATGCCATCCCCCTTCCCGGAGCTGCCCCGCTCTTTACAGAGGAGGGCGTCAAGTTTGCGTATGGGCAATACGAGATCGCGCCCTATGCTGCAGGTATGCCGCAATTTGTCGTCCCCTACGACAAACTGGCCCCCTACATGACCCCGGTTGCGCGGGAACTGGCTGGCTTGAGCGCTGCTTCAGCCCAAAGAGAAGAGGTTACGGCAGAACCTGCTGCTCCCCAGAAGCTGCACCTGACCAATGCCCGGCATCTCCAGTTCGTGAAAAGCTCGGCAGAGTACCGGGCAGCGGATGAGCGCCTCAACGCGGCCTGGAAACAGGTGAGAAAGCGGCTGTCCCGGGACCGCTTTCAGGCGGCCCTGGCTGAACAGCGGGCCTGGGTGAAGACCGGGCGCGACGCCGCAGCCTCCCGGCTTTCCGGGCTTTCGCCGGTGGAAGCCTTTACCCGGGTCACAGAGGAACGCGCCCGGGAGCTGGAGCGCTTGAGCGAAAAGGGAGAGCCTTGAGGACGGGAATCTTGCTCTCCGCAGACAGGAGCAGACAAGAAAACAGGCCGGGACAGAGTCCCGGCCTGTTTTGCTGTCAACACTGTATGGGCTTACTGCAGGATGCGTCGCGTTTAACGCGCCTCATTGTCCAGACTGATGGCCTTCCAGATGCCAGAGGCAAGTGCGCCGCCGATGAAGGGGCCAACAATGAAGATCCACACGTTGGCCAGGGCTGTGCCGCCTTGGAAGATCGCCGGGCCAAGAGACCGGGCCGGGTTTACCGAGGTTCCGGTGTAGCGGATGCAGACCAGATGCACCAGAACCAGCGCCAGTCCAATGGCAAAGCCGGCCAGGTTGTTGGTTGCGCCGTTGGTTTTGGCAGTTGTACCCAGAACCACCAATACAAAGACACAGGTGAAGATGATTTCCGCCAGCAGACCGCCAACCACGGAAATGCCGTTTTGCAGGTCATTGGCGCCTGTGCCGCTCAACTCTGTGGTGGTGGTCAGCGCAAAGAGCAGAACAGACCCGATTAGTGCGCCGATGCACTGGAAGAGCATGTACATTCCTGCATCCTTGCCGTTCATGCGACCGCTCAAAAACACGCCCAAGGTAATTGCCGGGTTGATGTGGCAACCGGAAATACCGCCAATCGTGTAGGCCATGGCCACCACCGCCAGACCAAAGGCCGCTGCTGTGCCCACAACAGTTGCCTGATCGCCCACCGGATTGCAGCCCAGGCTGACTGCTGTGCCGCAGCCCATCAAAACCAGCACCATGGTGCCAAACATTTCAGCCAGATACTTTTTCATGCAACACTCCAAAAGAGAAAAAAGGTGAAAAGAAGACTACAAAACAGCGCGAATATAGTACGCTTCTGTGGGTGCTTCAAGCAGGAATAGCCGCGAAACATGGCGCTTTTTGTGCCTTGTCGCGCAAGACCCAAAAACGCAATCGGAGGAAATATGCCAGAAACAGCCAGTCTGCGTATCGGTCTGGACATTGGCGGAACCCACAGTGACGGCGTGCTCTGTTGTGGCACGCAGGTGCTGGCCGCAGTGAAGACGCCAACCCGGCACGAGGATCTCCTGTCCAGCATCCGGGCACTCTTGCAGGCGCTTTTAACCGGGCAAGAGGAAAGCCGGGTACACTGCATCAACTTGAGCACGACCCTGACCACCAACGCCCTGGTTACAGGGCGGATTGCGCCGGTTGGGGTTCTGGTCAGCGCTGGTCCGGGCATTGCGCCGGAAGAGTACCGCATTGGGCCGCAGTTCCACACGGTGCGCGGCAGCATCAACCACGTGGGTGAGGAGACCGCAGGACTTGACGCAGAGGAACTGAACGCGGCCCTTGCCGCCTGTCAGGAGGCAGGGCTTTGCCATTATGCAGTGGCAGGCAAGTTTTCTCCGCGCAACCCGGCGCACGAGGAGGCAATGGCTGCCGCGATTGCCAGCGCTGTGCCAGAGGCGCGTGTTTTCTGCGGTCACAGGCTGTCTGGCAGCCTGAACTTTGGGCGTCGCATCAACACCTGTTTTTTCAATGCTGGCGTCTGCGATCTGGTGCAGAACTTTGCCCAGGCCCTGCGGGCCAGTCTGGCGGATTTCGGGCTTGCAGAGGCAGAGGTGAACATCCTCAAGGCAGACGGCGGAACCATGCCGCTGGTCCGGGCGCTTGTTGAGCCGGTGCAGAGTATTCTTTCCGGTCCTGCGGCCTCCATCATGGGTGTTCTGGCTGCGCTGGGTCCTGCGGATGATGCCGTGCTGCTGGACATTGGCGGCACGACAACCGACATTGCGCTTCTGGCAGGCGGTCAGCCGCTGCTGGAAGGGGAGGGCATTGCACTTGCAGGACGCCCCACCCTGGTGCGGGCGCTCAAAACCCGGTCCATTGCCTTGGGCGGCGACACGCGCCTGTTTCTGAATGCAGAGGGGCTTTTGCGCTGTGGTCCAGAGCGCAGAGGCCCCTGTCTGGCCGCAGGCGGGCCTGAACCGACCCTGATGGATGCCTGCAACGTGCTGGGACTTTCGCGGTACGGCAATCTGGCTGCCTCACAGGCCGGGCTGGACAAACTGGCCGCACAGGCAGGAACAGAACCTGAAAAACTGGCGCAGGAGGCGCTTTCCCTGGCAGGACAGATCCTGCGCACAGCGCTTGCCACCCTGCTTGCCGAGGTCAACGCCAAACCGCTCTACACTATCCACGAGATGCTGGAGGACCGCCCCCTTGCTCCGCAGGAGGTTATTGTTTTGGGCGGACCAGCCTCGGTTTTGCAAGGACTGGTGCAGGAGTGGACTGGCCTTGCGACCCGTTGCCCGCCCTTGCCAGCGGTCTGCAATGCCTTGGGCGCGGCCCTGTCCCGCAGTACCGGCGAGCTTGCCCTGCACGCGGACAGCTCCCGCTGCCTGCTTCTGGCGGCAAGTCAGGGTGTGCAGCGTCGCATTGGGCGGGACTTTGGTCTCAAGGAGGCGCTGGCAACGGCGAAGGGGCTTCTGGTGGAGGATATGGCGGCAAGCGGTGTCCAGGTTACAGAGGAGGAAATCCAGATAACCCAGGCTGATGCCTTCAACATGGTGACAGGCGCGTATCTGGTGGGCAAGAATATCCGTGTGACCGCGCAGGTAAAGCCTGCAGTCCTGGGACGGGCGCTCATCCCGGAAGGACTTGCCAGCCTTGCGGTGGAATAGGGGCTTGTCGCTTCACGAAGAGAACGCAAAAATGACACAAACAACAGGTCCATCCACAACACGTTTTGGTCTCAGCGGCAATGCGCTGAAAGTAATCGCCATCATCGCCATGACAATAGACCATATTACTTGGATGTGCGTTGAAACTTACAGTCAGGCTGAAACAGCGCCGCAGATACTCCTTCATGTCATTGGACGATTGACCGCGCACATCATGTTCTTTTTTGTTGCAGAAGGCTATCATCATACCAGGTATTTTCGCAAATACTTGAAGAGAATGGTGATACTGGCGCTGGTCAGTCATTTTTCCTTCTGCTTCTTTTTTCAACCAAGCTTCAATCCTTTCAATATATCGTTTCCGTTTTCATTTTTTATGTCATGCTGAACGAAGCGAAGCATCTCCTGCCGCTTTCTCGGTATTCTCCATGAGATTCTTCAGCGCTTCGCGCTTCAGAATGACAGAAAAAGACAAAGCGGAACCGCTCTAATCATATTTTCAATGCAACAAGTGTCGCTTGTCCTCTGATGTTTGGATTGATTCTGTTGAAATTATTTGATATGGAAAAGCTGTCCTGCTGGCTCAAGATATTGATTACTCTGGAAGCAATCCTGATAACAATCACATCAGACTGGAGCTGTGCAGCACACCTTGCCATTCTGGCAATTGGATGAAGCCGGGACAATTTCTGCAATCAGATGCTATGGCTCATGGCTATTACGACACTGTACGCAATTGCTTTATTTATTTTCAATAGTCATATCTACGGTGTCGTTCATCTGACCTGCTGGCTTACCGTACCCCTGCTGTTCCTGTATAACTGTCAACGAGGGAAAGTATAGTGGCTTGGCATGGTTTTCTACTTGTATTATCCTGCACATATGGCTGTGATTTGGTTTATCAAGTATCTGTCAGTTTGATGTGTGGAATGTGAAGTGTGGAGTGAGAAATTCTCGATAACTCCTCACTCCTTTTTCAGTATGACATAAAAAGTGAAAATGGAATTGCTTTAGAGCGTTTCCGTTTTCATTTTAGAAGTTTTGCCCTTCTGGGATGAAATA
>CAMNHX010000038.1 GCA_946539945.1 uncultured Desulfobulbus sp.
GCGGGCCGCAGGCTTCTTCCCCGCCGTAGGAGCGCAGGAGATCGCCCAGACCACCGTTGAAACCGGAAGCCAGGGCGGCAAAGCGCCAGAGACCATCCTTCTTGTAGATCTCCATGCTGATGATGGCCCGTTCCTGCTGGAAATCCACGCCACGCAGGGCAAGATTTATCACGCTCTGGTTCTTTTGCCGGATGGAGAGCGTGTGCGAGGTAATGTCCCGCATCAGCCCTGGTCCGTCAATGCTGACCGTGAAGACCAGCTTGTTGATGTTCTGCGGCAGACGCGAGAGCTGGCAACGAAACTCGGCCTGTGCGGGCTGGGCGCTGTTCTGCTGGAAACTGATCTCTCCTTCAGGTGAACGTGTCTGGTTATAGAAGACCATGTAGCGCTCGTCTGACAGTTTGTTTGCCGCATCCACGCCAAAGCAGCAAAAGTCATAGACCACGCTCCCCTGTACCTGCATCAGCACAGAAATTTCCTGTCCCACGTCAAGATATTTGTCCAGCTTGTCCCGCTGTCCGCGTTGGACGTCCATGTCTGTTCCTCTTCAATGACCTTCATTATGCGCGGTGAGCGCGGTTCTGCTTTTTTTTCTGTCATGCTGAACGACGCGAAGCGGAGTGAAGCATCTCCTTGAGAATACCGGAATGTTGACAGAAGATTCTACGAAGCATCGTATTTTCCTCTTCCCTGTTATGCTGATGGAGCGACTTTTCAGTGAAGGGGGAAATGCAGACTTTCCAGTAAAGTGAGAAAAAAGTAAAAAGATAGGGAGGAAACACTCTAATCCTTTCGCTGTTCCCTCAACAGTTCTTCAATACGGATCAACTGTTCTCCAAGTGCTTTGACTTCTCCTTCCAACTTGACAACCGGGTTGTCGACGTTGTCTTCTTGGCCGTCCAGTTCATCCTGACTCTGACCAATGGAGTTGACCACTACGCCCACCACAATGTTGAGCATGACAAAGGTAGATATCACAACAAAGGGCACAAAATACATCCATGCCAAGGGGTGATGCGTCATGACGGGACGTGCAATGCCGTGCGACCAGCTTTCCAGAGTCATGATCTGGAACAGGGTATAGCCAGCCCGCCCCAAATTGCCGAAGTATTCTGGACAACTCTGTCCAAACATGGTCACGCCGATCACGGCAAAGATATAAAAGAAAATGAGCAGAAGTGAGGCAGTCCACAGTACGCCGGGCAGTGCCTTGACAATGGCCTCCACAATCACACGCATCTGTCTGAAGGAAGACACCAAACGGAAGGCACGAAATGCCCGAAAAGCACGAATGATCCGCGTTACCTGTACAGGAATCGGCAACATGGAGGTGGGAATCAGACACAGAACGACAATGGTGAAATCAAAGATATTCCAATTGTCTCTGAAATAGGCCCATCTGTATGCAGCAAGCTTCAAAATTGCCTCAACAACATAGATTACCACGCAAATGCTGTCCATCCATGTCAGTGCTGCTGCTGTTTCTGCTGACAGGCTAGCTGTCTGGATGCCAAGGATAATCGAGTTGACTACGATTACTCCCATGATGAAGCGTTGAAATGTTTTCTTTTCAACACAGTTTTTTGCCTTTTCTCTAAAGGTTTGCATGAAGATATCCTTGTACTCTCTTATGGTTTTGGGGAAGTTCTGTTTTGTCTTTTTATTCCTTTCACGGATTTGCTGAAAATCCTGAACGAAGTAACTTTTCAGTGCGTCAGTACGGTAAAAGTCCATCTCCTGCCGAATACCTGAATGCAGGCAAGAGAGGGTTTTGCCGATATTCCGGTATTTTTCAGGGATTCTTCAGCGCTTCGCGCTTCATAATGACAGCATTCCCTTTCGTTTGATTTCCTGCAACCATTGGGGAAACTCGTTCAAGAGGCGGCTGTAGAGTTCTGAATTGCTGACCGTGCGGAAATCATCCAAGGCAAAGAAATTCGCATTGTCAACAAATCGCCCTTCCATGCTGTCCAAACGCTCAAGAATGCCGTACTTTGCACCACCCACGCCGACAAACTGCCAGAAGATGGGGTATCTTGAGGCATCGGTCAGCAAGTTCTGTATCTCCTTTGCGCTACTTACCCCGCCATCAGTAATGAAAACAACATAGGCCGGAAGCTTGCTTGCCTTGTATTCAGTAATAACTTCCCTGATAACAGGCGCTTCGTTATTGCGTCCGCCTACCTCCTTCATCAGTTGCTTCCAGTTTTCAGGCACAGCCTCCTGATAGTTTTGCAGAGTGACAGCGGGCATCCTTTTTGGTGTTGTACCGTAGTACCAGAAGTCAAGATTTCCGTCATTGTCAAACTGGACTGCCAAGGGCAAGACCTTGTTGATAATCTCCTGAACCGTGCCATTTTTGTACCGTTCAGACATGGAACCGGAAATGTCCAGAATCAGGGCAACCTTGGCAAGGCAGTGCAAAAGATTGCGCTTTTCAAGTTCAATCCTGATGGGCTTGGCAAGAGACAGCAGTTTTGGTGCAGCCTTTTCCAACTTCTTTTCTAGTGAAATGCTGGATACTGGTGCAGAAGGCTGTTGAACTGGACCTTCCAGCTCTTCCCCACCGTAGGAGCGCAGGAGATCACCCAAACCACCGTTGAAGCCAGAAGCCAAGGCTGCAAAGCGCCAGAGATTCTCCTTCCTGTAGAGTTCCATGCTGATGATGGCTCGTTCCTGCTGGAAATCCGCGCCGCGTAGGGCAAGATGTATCACGGTCTGGTTCTTTTGTTGGATGGAAAGCGTATGCGAGACAATGTCTTGCATCAGTCCGGCCCCGTCAATGCTGACCGTGAAGACCAACTTGTCGATATTCTGTGGCAGACGCGAAAGCTGGCAACGAAACTCTGCCTGTGCAGGTTGGGTGCTGTTCTGTTGGAAGCTGATCTCTCCTTCAGGTGAGCGGGTCTGGTTATAGAAGACCATGTAGCGCTCGTCTGACAGTTTGTTTGCCGCATCCACGCCAAAGCAGCAAAAGTCATAGACCACGCTCCCCTGTACCTGCATCAGCACAGAAATTTCCTGTCCCACGTCAAGATATTTGTCCAGCTTGTCCCGCATTCCGCGTTGGGCTTCCATGTCTGCTCCTGTTCAATGCTTGAAAAAACCCGATCAACGCGGGCAAAATTCCAGGTTTTCCTCAACACCCTGCCTGCTGAAGCGCAACAGGGCGGACCGGGTATGCCGGGCCAGTTCGCGCAAACCCTCGTTCAGTGGGGTTTCGTGGCAGATGAGCCTTTGCGCATGGTCTTCAGCCTGAAAGTTGTACAAAAAGTTGGCAATGCCCTCTCCGTAGTTGTCCGCAAAGCGAAAGGCGGTCTGGATGGCTCCCCAAGGCTGGATAGGAGAGCGGGTGGTGGACTGGAAGACAATCCGCGTTTGGGTGCGTTCCTGCAGGGCCAGCGCCAGTCTGAAGGCGGGAAACATGAATTCGCCCGTGCCCAGAACCAGCACGGGCGCATCCTTGGGCAGACGGTTCAGGCGGCGCGTCCAGCGATCCACACAGGCGGCGTCCAGAGTGAGCGCCCTGCCAAGCCCGCAGCGCCCCAGACCAGGATCCTCAAGGCAGACCGGGGAAGCAGCTTGAGCCAGACCAGTCTCCGCTGCAAGGCTTGCCTCGGCTTCCGTGTCCTGTGCAGCTTGACGGGGTGGGTCTTGCGGCGTGAACTGCCAGTCCCCGGAGAGCAGCGAGGAACGGCTGACCGGCAGGGAACAGTTCTCCTGCCAAGTTGCAAGACCATCCTCGCCGCTGAAATCGGTGAGGCAGGCCAGATGAATCCGCGCCAGTTGCGGCGCAAAACAGCGGCAGACCTGCGCCAGATTGAGCAGGGTTTTGCCAGTGCTGATCTCGTCATCCACCAGAACCAGAGAGCGCGTCTCTGCCAGTTGCGC
Organism: uncultured Desulfobulbus sp.; assembly: GCA_946539945.1. Classification (GTDB taxonomy): domain Bacteria; phylum Desulfobacterota; class Desulfobulbia; order Desulfobulbales; family Desulfobulbaceae; genus Desulfobulbus. The sequence goes on from CAMNHX010000038.1 coordinate 3,892, forward strand.
CCGAAAAGCAGGATCGCTTGGCAGCATGAGCCATTGCCTTGGGGCATGACTGTGCGCCTCGGCAAAGCCCACAGCCTCTGCCTCCTGCACCTGATAGCGGGTACTGTGCAGAAAAAGCGCCCTCGATTGAGGGCTTCGGGACAGCCAAGCCTCAAACAGGCCCTGTCCCAGCGCGGTAGCGGTTTCCGCCATGCCGATGAAGAGCAGGGGTTCAGGCAGGTCTGGCGGCAAGAGTCCGGCCAGTTGCCGATGTATGTCTGCCATGCGCCGGGGCGCGACAGGCAGGTGCTTGCCCAGAACCCTGGAGAGAAACAGAAAGGCGCGTTTGGGGTTGCGGCGCACGGCAAAGGTAAACAGCTCTTCCGGCGGCAAAAGACACTGCGCCACGCGGACGCAGAGTTCCCCTGTCGGCAGGGTGGCTTGCAGTTCGGAAAGAGCGGGCATCAGGGCCACAGTCGCACCGCCAGGTTGATTTCACCCACCCGCAAACCGCTCTTGACCGGTGGAATGTGCAGCCCCTCATAGCCGCAGTCAAAGCCGCACAGCCCCAGAAAGGGCAGGTTCGGCCCGGCCAGACAGGACATGGCCACCCCGCCGGAAAGGCGCGGGTTGACTTCCAGAGTGCGCAGTTCACCTGCGCTGTTTTCCCGGAACTGGATGTTGACAAAGCCGTTCAGCGCAAACTGGCGGGTAATGTCTGCGCAGGCTTGCCGAATATCGGCGCGATCCTCAATGAGCTGGCCTGCGCCGTTCTGTTCTGGTTTGCGCCGCGCCACCACGCAACGGACCTGACCGTGATCAGCCAGGCAGTCTGCGCTGTACTCGCGGCCCGACAGATACTCCATCAAGAGCAGGGTGGGAAAGTTGTCTTCCTGCGCCAGAAGACAACGCAGGGAGGGCAGGTCAATCTGGAACAGACTGCCTGCTGCGTAAATGGCATAAGCAGCGCCCTGCTCCTCACGGATGCGCTTGAAGCCCTTCCCGTACACGCCTTCTGCCGGTTTGACACAGAGATCCGCGCAGAGTGTCGCCAGTTTCTGCCAGGCTGCCTCAAAGGAGTCGGGCGAAGAAAAGGGGCGGAACAGCGGGGCAGGCGCGTCTGGGCAGTGCAGTTCCGCATAAAAGCGGGCCTTGTTGTTCAACACCTCCCACAGGTCTGGCGGCGCGGCAGAGAGAATGCGCGTGCCCAGAGCGTCAAAACGGGCCTGCGCCCTGCTGATGGGCAGGGCCTCCTTGCCGGGAACAAAGATGCCAATGCGCTGTTTTCGGCAAAACTTCACGCACCAGTCCACATACTCCTTGCCCGTGCATTCGGGTTCTGGAAAAAAGCGGTCAGCAGCCAGGGCAACCAGGGCGTGCGGGTTGGAATGCGAGGCAAAGAGCGTGTATGCGCCCTGGCTGTCATCCTGTCGGATGAGGCGCAGGGCGTTATACGCAGAAGAAAAGGTTTTGTTGAACCAGACGTTCACAGCCGTTCACAGCCAAAAGAGGGACTTACAGGTGAGGAAGGATCTGCGGCAAAAGGTCCTGGAAGGTTTTGCCTGTGCCGTTCTCACCAATGGCGTGCATCTTCCATTCACCGTTGTGGCGATAGACCTTGGCCATGATCTGCGCGGTGTGACTGCCCTGCACGCTCAAGTTGTAGCGGGCAATCTCCTGATTGTTGGCCTGGTTGATCAGACGGCAGAAGGCATTGGCGACCTTGGAAAAATCCTGACCGGTAAAGCTGTTCACCGTAAAGACCAGAGACTTGACCGCTTCCGGGACCTGGTTGAGTTTGACAATGATCTGCTCGTCGTCCCCCTCGCCCTCGCCGGTAAGGTTGTCACCGGTGTGGACGATACTGCCGTCCCGGCTTTTCAGTTGCCGGAACCAGACTTGATCCAGCAGCTGTTTGTTCTCGTCGAACAAGAGGCAGGAGGCGTCCAGATCAATGTGACCACCGCCACCAAGGCCAAAGAGACCTTTCTTTTGCACTGCATCCCAGCCCAGTCCCATGACAATGCTGGAGAGCGCACCGCCCGCTTCTTTTTCCAGACTGATCTTCTGTCCTTTCTGCAGATTGACTGCCATAGCAAACTCCTGTGTCAGTGCTTATGCAAAGCTCTTGCTGTCCAGCTCCAGCGCCGCGCAGATCTGGTCCACTGCCTTGCGCTCGCTGGCGTCAAAGTTGCCGTCTGCCTTGGCAATGGCCACGCAGACCTGCACAATCAGATGGGCTTCTGGTTTGCCTTTGAAGGGCGCAATTTTTTGCAAAGTCTCACCCACGGCAATGCTGTTGTCAAACTCAAAGCGTTGGGTGGTCTTGTTGAAGCTCTCAATGACCTTGTCCGTATCAAAGACGCTCAACTGTTCGGAATTGCGGATGTATCCCAAAAGTTTCTGCTTTTCCTCCGCACTCACCTCACCGTCTGCAAAGGCGATCATGGCAGAACCTGAAACAATGGCTTCCAAAAGCTCCTTGGAACGGTACTTCTTCAGTTCCGCGTTGATCGAAGCCCCCATTTTACTGATCGACTGTTTCACACTATCAAGAAAAGACATGATTCACCACTCTGTATTCCGGGGTTTGTTTTTCTCATTTCTTCCGGTTGATCTTTTCTCCCAGCCAGGACACAAAGCCACTGCGGTTGCGCGAGCAGACCACCACCTTGCCCTGACCGGAAAACTGTAACACAATGCCTTCGCCGCTGGCCATACTGTTGACCATATTGCCCAGAAAACCGCTGCTTTTGTTGGTGCTGGCTGACAGCGAGTACTGCAGGCGGCTGTCCCAGGCAATGACATGCCCGTTGTCAATAATGACCTTCTTCTCCGGGGTCACGTCCAGGGTGAAGAGCGCGCCAAAGCCGGAAACCACAATTTGCCCCTGACCGCTGGACCGCCCAATGAAAAAGCCGCCTGTGTTACCAAAGAGCGCGTTGCCGATGCCCTGCATCTGGGCCGTGACTTCCACGCCCTCGCTTGCCGCCACATAGGCTTCATCTGCCAGACAGTACTGGGTTGCGCCCACCTCAAGCACCTGCATGGCTCCGGGCAGGGCAGGCGCGAGCAGGCAGTCGCCATCGCCGCGCACAGCCTGGATCTTCTGTTGGAAAAAGCTCTCGCCGTTGGCCATGGTCCGCATCACGGATTGCAAGAGACCACCCTGCATCTTGGCAGTCAAATCCAGGGTCTCTTCCATCATCACCATGGCATCCCTCTCACAGAACACGCTTTCACCCTGGCGCAGGGAAACGTGCAAAAAGGGATCAATGTCACCGGTAACGGTAAAAACTGGCATGGTTCTTCCTCTTTCCTGTAAACCATGAAAAGGCGCGTGGCTGAAGAGCCACGCGCCCAATGCGTCCAGCTCTTCAGCAGTTCAGACGTTCACGCCGTAGCTCTGGGCCAAAGGCCCCAGACCACCGGCAAAGCCCTGCCCAATGGCCTTGAACTTCCAGTCGCCGCCGTGGCGGTAGATTTCGCCAAAGATCATGGCGGTTTCCACAGAGGCATCTTCAGAGAGGTCGTAGCGGGCCACTTCAGTGTTGTTGTCTGCATTGACGCAGCGGATATAGGCAGAAGACACCATGCCGAAGTTCTGGCGGCGCTCCTCTGCGTCGTGAATGGTCACGCAGACCGCGATCTTTTCCACATCTGCGGGCACTGCGGCGAGATCCACCTTGATGGCCTCGTCGTCACCTTCGCCCTCGCCAGTGCGGTTGTCGCCGCTATGCATCACTGAACCGTCCGCAGACTTGTTCTGATTGTAGAAGATGAAGTCCGCGTCGCTGCGCACCTTACCCGAAGCGGTCAGCATAAAGGCACTGGCGTCCAGATCAAAGGCAGCGCCGTCAGTAACGCGCACGTCCCAACCCAGACCAATGGTCATTTTTGTCATGGTGGGCGCTTCCTTGCTCAGGTTGACGTTGCCGCCCTTTTGCAGACTGATTGCCATGTTGTACTCCTTGAAAGAAAAAGGGAAAAAAGGAAAAGAAGGAACTGCGCCAGTGGTTCATGCCCTTGTTTTCAGCTGGGGACTCCGGTCCGCCAGACTTCCGCATCTTGGAAAGATATGCCCTGAAAATGAAGAAAGGATGAACGCGCTGGCAAAAGACGCTGCTCCCTGGTTGTTGCGCCGCCCAATCAAACGTTGACGCCGTAGTTTTTGGCCAGCGGTCCCAGCCCGCCAGCAAAGCCCTGCCCCACGGCCCGGAACTTCCAGGACCCGCTGTGGCGATAGACTTCACCAAAGATCATGGCGGTTTCCACAGAGGCGTCTTCAGAGAGATCGTAACGGGCGATCTCGCTGTTGTTGTCCGCATTGACGCAACGGATATAGGCAGAAGATACCATGCCGAAATTCTGATGACGCGCCTCTGCCTCGTGAATGGTCACGCAGATTGCGATCTTTTCCACATCCGCAGGCACAAGGGCCAGGTTGATGTTGATGGTCTCGTCATCGCCCTCGCCTGCGCCGGTGAGGTTGTCGCCGGTATGTTCCACCGAACCGTCCGGGGATTTAAGCTGGTTGTAAAAGATGAAGTCCGCGTCACTGCGCACCTTGCCCGAAGCGGCCAGCATAAAGGCGCTGGCGTCCAGGTCAAAGTCCGCGCCATCGGTTGAGCGGGCGTCCCAGCCCAGACCAATGGTCATCTTTGTCATGTTGGGCGCTTCCTTGCTCAAGTTGACGTTGCCGCCCTTTTGCAAACTGATTGCCATGTGATCCTCCTGATAGAGAGTGTTCAGAGAAGAGTACAGACTTTTTGCCGTTCCGCAAAACCTACGCAAACCTGATCAAATCTCTTCAATTTGTCCAGGCTTGCTGTTTGCTTCCTGCTTCACCGAAGCCGGTTTCACCCGCCCCTCGCGGAACGGGCCAGTGCCTTCTTCTCCACAGGCTGACACGGTGGAACTCACCGCCAAATTCCTCAAATTCAACGCCGCATTCACGTCCCGGTCATGCCTCGCGCCGCAGCACGGACAGAACCACTCCCGTACCGAAAGCAACAGTTCCGCCAGACGATGACCGCAGGACGAACACAGCTTGCTGCTCGCGAAAAAACGATCCGCCACAACCACTTCGCCCCCGCACTGCGCCGCCTTGTAGCTCAACTGTCGGCGAAACTCGAAAAAGCCCATGTCAGCGATCGAACGTGCCAAATGACGGTTCTTCGTCATGCTCCGCACGTTCAGGTCTTCAATGACAAGCC
>CAMNHX010000039.1 GCA_946539945.1 uncultured Desulfobulbus sp.
AGCAGGAGTACGGCGTAAGGGTGCTTTCTGATGGCGTCAGTCAAAAGACCGCCCTGATCAAAGCCCACATAGCCTGGAGGCGCACCGATGAGTCGGGCTACCGCATGCTTTTCCATGTATTCGCTCATGTCAAAGCGTTCAAAGTGGACAGAAAGCGCGGCTGCAAGCTGGCGGGCCACTTCGGTCTTGCCCACGCCAGTCGGCCCGGCAAAGAGGAAAGAGCCTGTGGGTGACTGCGGATTGCCCAGTCCGGCCCTGGCCCTTTTGACTGCCTGAACCAGCGTGGCAATGGCCGGGTCCTGGCCAAAGATAAAGGATTGCAGCCGCTCTTCCAGATGCCGCAGGTCTTCTGCGTCGTTGCGGCTCTTGCTCGTCACCGGCACGCGGGCCATGCTGGAAACCGTCTCTTCCACGTCGCGCACGGTCACGGTCTTGCCGGTCTTGCCAGCCAGGCGGAAGGCAGCGCCCACCTCGTCCATCACGTCAATGGCCTTGTCCGGCAGAAAACGGTCATTGATGTAGCGCTGGGCCAGTTCAGCCGTGGCTGCAATGGCAGCGCGGGCGTAGCGGATCTGGTGGTGCTCCTCGTAGCGGGGCTGGAGACCGCGCAGAATGGCGCAGGCATCCTCCAGACTCGGCTCCTCAATATCCAGCTTCTGAAAGCGCCGGGAAAGCGCCCGGTCCTTTTCAATCTGGTTCTTGTACTCCTCATAGGTGGTTGACCCGATGCAGTGCAGGGTTCCCGACTGCAGGGCCGGCTTGAGCAGGTTGGAGGCGTCCATGGACCCGCCGCTGGTCGCGCCTGCGCCGATGATGGTGTGCATCTCGTCAATAAAGAGGATGGCCTTGTCCTTGGACTCAATCGCAGCCACCACGTCCTTGAGCCGCTTTTCAAAGTCGCCGCGATACTTGGTTCCCGCGACCAGAGCGCCCATGTCCAGCATATAGATCTCCGCGCCAGAGAGCAGAGCCGGGACCAGGTCCTTGGGATCAGGCTTTTCCTGCTTGCGGGCCTCGCTGTCCTGATGGATGCGGAGCGCCAGACCTTCGGCCATGGCGGTCTTGCCCACGCCAGGCTCACCGACCAGCAGCGGATTGTTCTTCTTGCGGCGGCAGAGGATCTGCATCATGCGGGTCAGTTCCTTGTCGCGGCCAATGAGCGGATCAATCTTGCCTTCAGCGGCGCGTTTGGCAAAGTTGACAGTAAAGGCTTCCAGGGGATCCCCACTTTCCCGCTCGCGTTTGCCGTGACCTCGCCCCTCTGTAGCGGGCCGGGAACCAGGGCGCATGTGCTCTGGCAGGCCGTGGGCAATGTACTCCATCACTTCCATGCGGCCTATGCCTTCAGTTCCCAGAAAGTACACGGCATAGGAGTCCTGCTCGTTGAACATGGACACCAGCACGTCGCCGGTGTCCACCTCTTTTTTGCCGCAACTTTGCACGTGGGAGACTGCCCGGTGCAAAACACGGTTGAAGGCCACGGTCTGGGAAGGCTCGCCCACGCCGTTTTTCAAAACCGGCATACTGGCGTTGAAGAAGCGTTTCAGCCGTTCTTTCAGCGTTTCGTTGTTGCCGCCGCAGCTGGTAATAATATGCCGCGCCAGCTCGTCGTGCAAAAGACCGTAGAGCATATGTTCCACGGTTACGTATTCATGCCTGTAGTGTTTGGCTTCCTTGACGGCCTTGATCAGGGCCATTTCCAGTTCTTTGCTGAGCATGGTGGTGTCCTCAAAGGGCAGGGAGCGCCGGACCGGGTCAGGAGTCTTTTTCCAGAGAGCAGCGCAGGGGAAACTGGCTCTTTTTGGCCAGCCGGTGCACGGTTACGACCTTGGTTTCAGCGATCTCCCGGGGATACAGACCGGCCACGCCAATACCGTCATTGTGTACGTTCAACATGATGCGCGTTGCCTCTTCAACGTCCTTGCCAAAGACGCGCTCCAGAATCATGACGACAAAGTCCATGGTGGTGTAGTCGTCATTATGCAAAAGGACCTTGTACAGAGGGGGTTCCTGAACCTGGTCCCGGCTGATGGTTTCTGTTTCGCCCTGGTGGCTTATCGTGTTTTCGGCCATAGATTTGCTGGGAAGACCTGCGGAAGCAGGCGAAAAATTGTGAAAAATGGCAGCCCTGTGAGGGCCTGAACGATCAGGCACTGATTGTAATGCGGGACGAAGATTTTGCAAGCGTGGACGGCTGTTCCGGGCCGCTTTGCAGCATGGAGACCACAAGCCGATGCAGGACCAGAGCCGGGCTGACCGCAGAACCTTTCAGCCGCAGTTCTGCCTCCATCAGCAGTCGCATCCAGAAGAGCAGACGTGCAAGCGGCAGGCGTCCTGCTGCTGAACATTGCCTGTACAGGGCATAGGGGTGTCCGTCCAGCAGAGCGCCCCAAGTCTCTTCTTCCCGCAGCCTGGCCACTTTTTTCTGGAAATCCTGATAGCTGGTCCGGGGGCCAAGCCCTGCCTCGCCGCTGTCCATGAGCGCCCGGAAGAGCAGCATCTTGCGCACCGTGTTGCGGAGAATGGCAAAGGGAATCAGATAAAAGACCCCGTCTTCCAAGAGGTTGGCCAGGGCAATCAGCGCACCCGGCAAGTCGCCCCGGATAATGGGATCACTCAGGGCATAGGCTTCCTCTTCCTTGGTGCGGCCCACAAGGGTATCCAGGTCCTGACGGGTAATGCGCGGAGCCTCGCCCACAAAGAGCATCAGCTTCCACAGCTCGTTTTCCAGGGCTGCGGGATGGAAGCCGATCCGGTCCAGCAAAACCGAAAGATTCTGATTGTCCAGTTGCTTGCCGCCTTCCTGCAAGAGGCTGGCGGCAAGATTGCGCAAAACCGCATCCTGCGCGTTTTTGGCCTGCGTGCCTGCGCCCTCTGGCACGCTGCAGTCAATGACCAACTCATGCTCTTTCAGGTACTTGAAGAGCTTTTTGCGCTTGTCCACTGTAGAGGAGAGCAGAATCAGCATATTCTGCGAGGGCAGGCCCTTTTGCAGCAGCGCGGCAAGCTGTTCGCCCGGATCCTCGCCTGCGCTTGCGCCGCTGCTACGGCTGGCAAGCGCCTGCAGCACAGACCGCGTCCAGTCCAGAGAGCCAGCGGGGCGCTCAAAGTCAAAGGTTTTCTGCCAGTCCTCTGCAGACATTCCGGTCAGCAGGTTTTCCTCCGGTGTCAGGGCAGCGCTTCGGACAAAGGCGGACAAGGCCCGGCGCAAACCCTCTTCCTGACCGCTCTCCCTTGCCTTTTGCACCTTGGCCCACTGATCCTTGCTGGCTGCCTTGGCTGCCAAAAGCGTGCTGTCCGTGATCCGGTAGATCTGCCGCCCGCCAAAGAGGCTGAAGGTTGCCAGACTGTTGCGGGTTTCCTGAAAGTTCTCCTCCTCGCCGTCAATGGGATGGATCACAGCGCCTGCGGTCAGGAGCGCACTTTCCAGCTTGTGCAGGGCCTGACGACAGAGATAGGCATCCCCAAAAAGCAACACTGCCCCAGGTGAAGACTGGGGCAGTGTCTGCAGGAGTTCAGCAAGCTTGTCTGGAGTGATGAGGGCCATCAGTCGCCGTACTGTCCGCGCTGGTTTCTGGGGATATAGACCGGTCCACCGTCTGACCGACTGGGAGCCTGCCGCTGCCGGTAGTTGCGGGAACTTCTGGTCTCCCGGCGTCCCTGGTCCATGTTCTGACCGCCGATATTGCCGCTCACGCCCTCTTCATCCAGAATCTTGTGGAGCGTGGCAGTCAGGGAACCGGGTTGCAGGTAGTCCTGACCGCGACCGCTGGAAAAGATGTAGGCAGTCTGCTTGGCCACCTGATTCCAGGTAGGCGAACCCGAACTGCCAGCCACGATCTCGCAAAAAGTCTTGTTGTAGGGATCGTTGATCATGGCCAGACCTGTGCCAATGGAGGCCAGAAGGTCAACCCGGCTTTGGAAGAGTCGGGTCAGGGGGGTATAGACCTTGACCCCGCCGCAGGAACCCAGACTCAAGAAGCGTTGCTTGTTCTGCAGATCCGCAGGTGTGATCTTGCCCTCTTCAATCAATTCTTCAAGCGGCTCGATGATCTGCTCGGACCGCCAGTAGCTGTGACCGCGCTGGGCCAGCATCTCGTCGCCAGAGAGGATGAAGCGCCGCAACAGTTCTTTCTGGGTTTCCTTGTCTGAATACACAAACTGGGTGTTCACGATCTTGATGCCGCCCACGGTTTTCACAAAGCTGACAGCGCAGCGCTGGTTGCGCATGACCGAGAAGACCGCGCCAATACCGCCGCCTGTGCCGCAGGTTCCGCCTATGCTGTACTCCTTGGAAGGTACAAGGGTGTATCCGGCCTTCATCAGGAGGCTGGCGTTGGAGGCAAAGGACTGGCGACCGTCATCGTCAGGATGGTACATGGACAGGGAGGCGATCTTGCCGTCCTGCTTCCACTCGGCAAAGGGCGTGGCCTGATACTTGTCCAGGTCTATCCGGTTGCCCGGTGCAGCCAGAAGCTGCACAATGCGGACCCGGGCATCAGTGCCCAGGAGTTCCGGGTAGTGCTGCTCGTAGTACTGCAGGATGACGCGCACCAGCTTGGCAGTGATCGGATCGCCGTGTTCACTCTGCTGGCCCATGAGGGAGATCAGATGGGTTCTGGCCTCTGGGGCCAGGGTTTTCAGGAGATGGGCAAAGGTGGCGGAAAAGGTCAGGACCGAATCCGGGTCCTTGAAGGCAGAACTGGCTACCAAATTCAGGACCTCTTTCTGGCGTCCAATGTCCTGCGGGAAAAACTCCGCAAGCTTGCCCTTTTGCGCGGTTGCCGAGATAAAGTCGGAAACAAAGCGGCTCTCTGGATCAATGTCGTGCAGAAAGGCCAGAAGGTTGCCGTTGCTCCGGCTGGCGATGCGCGACTTCATCACTGGCACAATGATGTCGCGGAAGGAGGAGTCGTACAGCTCACTGCCCTGGGCCATGACCACGTACATTTCCGCTGTGGCCAGGTCCCGGGCTGCCTGGGATCGCGCTGCTGAAGTGGCCTGCCGCAAGACAGCCACGCTGCCACCGCCAAAGGCCCCGGCAAAGCGGGACCGGGTCGTGGGGTCCAGCCGGTTGAAGAGGTAGGTCAAATCTGCGCGGGACATCCGGTTCAGTGCGCCGGTTGAGTACTCGTAGCCGTTTTCGTTGGTCACAGCGTGCAGGTTATTGATCTTCCAGATGGCCTCTTCCGCGCCGTCGTACAGGCCCTTGAGCAGTACAGACTTCTGGCGGTTGTCCAGCCGGTCATACAGGGCCTCCTGCTGGGAGGTAGGCTGGGAGAAGTAGGTTTGCAGCCAGTTCAGGGCCTCTGGCCCGGAAACTTCCTTGTTCTTGAACAGGGACCGGGCGCTCCAGGCGTTCACGTCATCCATGCGGCGGATCAGTTCCATGCCCTGGACCATGATCTGCGGGTTCATGTGCGGCACTTCGGCAAAGCTCATCAGGGATTGGGCCTGCTTCTTGCGCAACTGGGTGAGGGTGGGCAGGTGCTGGGTTGCGGTGTTCACATCCATGCCCGGCACGCCAAAGAAGGCGCGGGCCGCCTTGTTGACTAGGGGCGATGCCTCGTTCAGGCGCGGAATCATTGCCATTGCCTGATCTGCGGTTGCGCCGCGCATGGTTGCAAAGTTGCGGAAGGTCTGGCCAGCGGCAAAGGTCAGGGTAGAAACCGCGTCAATGGCAGGCAGGACGTGGTGGGCGCTGAAGCCCTGCATGGAGGCCAGGGCCTCGTAGGACTTGACCTGCTCATAGGTGAAGCGCTGCACAGCCACCTCCTCGCCAGCACGCTGGATCAGGCTGTCGTCCGCGCCCCGGGTCGTGCAAATCTTGCGAAACATGACCTGGGATTTATAATCCATCCGCCCTACGACTGCGGCGGCTGCAGACTTGTGGCCTGCCTGTTCGCAGGCAGCCAGAGTCTGTTTGATGCTGACCGCATCTGCCGCAGTTCCTGCGGCGCTGGCGGCAAGGAGCGGCGAGGCTGTCAGGCCGGACAAAAGACTCAGCCCCAAAAGGGCAAGAGACAGCTTGGTGATGCTTCGGTGTGTTTTGTGGTGCATAAGCGCTTTTTGGTGAATGCTGTGAAAAAAATGCTCCCCCTCTTCGCCCTGATTCTGGCAATGGCGCTCTGGGGCAGCTCCTTTGTCGCTGTCAAGTATGGCGTGCGGGATATGCCTCCCGCAGTCTTGCTCTTTGGCCGCATGGTTGCCGGTGCGCTGTGCTTTCTGCCCTTTCTCGGTTCCCTGCGGCGTCTGCGTCTGCCTCGCGCTCAAATACCGCTGCTCGCCTTGATGTGTCTGTGCGAACCTTGCCTGTATCTGGTCTGCGAGGCAAAGGCACTTTTGTACACCAGCGCGTCGCAGGCTTCAATGATTTCCACCATGTTTCCGGTGATGGTTGCCTTGAGCGCCGGGCTTTTTCTGGGTGAACGGCTCACACCCCGGCTGCTGTCCGGCTTTGCCCTGGCTGCTGTTGGAGCGCTTTGGCTGGGTTGCGCGGAAGAGAGCGTTTCCTCTGCCGCGCCGCAGCCCCTTTTGGGCAATGCCCTGGAACTGGTGGCCATGCTCTGCGGCGCTGCAGGCACGTTGGCCCTCAAGACCTTGAGCAGTTCCCTGTCTGCCCTGCAGCTTGCCGCCTTGCAGACACTTTCCGGCCTGCTGTGCTTTGGTTTCCTGCTCCTGCCCAGTCTTGGGGATTTAGCACCCTTGCGCCTGTCCAGCCTTCTGGTTCTGGTCTATCTAGGCGCGGCTTGCAACTTTGGGGCCTATTCCCTGTACAACTACGGGGTGAGCCGCATCCCGGCCAGTCGCGCCTCTGCCTTTCTCAACCTGATCCCGGTCTTTGCGATTGCACTGGGGGTACTGCTGCTGGACGAGCGTCTGAACCTGCAGCAGGGCCTGGCCTGTCTTGCGGTTATCGGGGGCGTGCTGCTGACCCGGCGAGACAGCCGGGCTGGTCAGCAGGAGGGCTTATCCTGATAGAAGCGTCTGTGTACAAGCCAGCGCAGTCTGGTTATCAAAAAACAAACAGGAGCGTGCCATGACAAACCGACGAAGAGGCGTGAAGATGTCCGACGCCGCATTTCTGGAAGTATGTGAATGGGCCGTCTTGCCCGAAGTGGGAAAAGCATTGGCGAACGGTGCGAACGCCAATGCTCGCGACGAGAAGGGACAGACGGCGCTCATGCATGTCGTGGCCCGCAACCGTGACGTCGGGATTGTTCGGGTGTTGTTGGCCGCCGGCGCGGAGGTGAACGCCCGGGATGAGGAGCGACAAACGGCCTTGATGTGGGCCGCGAAAGTCGGCAACGCCGATGTGGTGCAGGCTCTGCTGGAAGCCGGCGCTGATGTGAACGCCCTGGACAGGGTGAAGCAGAGCGCGTTGATGTGGGCCGCGCAAGATGTCAGCGCTGACGTGGTGCAGACCCTGCTCAAGGCCGGTGCTGATGTGAACGCCAGAAATAATTTGCGACAGACAGCCCTGATGCTGGCGGCGGGAGGTAACGAGGTCGCCGTGGTGCAGGCTTTGCTGGCGGCAGGCGCGGACGTGAACGCCGGAGATGACTTTGACGAGACGGCTTTGATGTGGGCGGCGGAAAAGAACAGCCTTGCCGTTGTCCAGGCTCTGCTAGACGCCGGCGCTGACGTGCTTGCCCGTAATCGGCACGGCTGGAGGGCATTCTCGTTGGCTGTGTACCACGACAACGATCTTCCCGTGATTCAGGCCCTTTTTGCCGCTGAAACGGAGAAAGGCGGCTATGCCCTAAAGCCGACGGAGCTTCTGTATGCTGTGAGCAACGACAATCTGTCGGTGGTGCGATTCCTGTTGTCTGTAGGCGCGGAGGTGAACGACGCGGTCTTGCATTTGGACTCAAGCCTCGGCTCTGGTGTAGACGACTGGAGGACAGTGCTCATGCTGGCGGCGGGCAAAAGTGGTCTTGCCATTGTTCAGGAGTTGTTAGCCGCTGGAGCTGAAGTGAACGCTCAAAACCCAAGCGGCTGGACGGTGCTCATGGCGGCGACGACAAGGGAAGACGCCGATATTGCCGTGCTTCAGACCTTGTTGGCGGCAGGCGCGGACGTGAATGCTGCGGATAAGGAGGGACGGACAGCACTTATGCTGGCGGCACAAAGCAGTAACGCTTCCGTTGTTCAGGCGCTTTTGTCCGCTGGTGCGGACGTGAATGCTCGGGATGGCGTTGGATGGACCGTCCTCATGCGGGCTGTGAAAAATGACAATCTACCTGCTGTGCATATCTTGCTGGAGGCGGGTGCAGACGTGAACGCCTGCGATGCAAGAGGTTGGACGGCACTGATGCAGGCAACGAGTAACGGCAGCTTGCCCTTGGTTCAGGCTCTTTTGGCTGCCGATGCGCAGGTGAACGCTCGGAATGAAAACGAATGGACCGCCCTCATGTGGGCTGTCAAAAACGACAATCTGCCTGTCGTGCAGACCTTGCTGGAGGCTGGCGCGGACGTGAACGCCCATGACGAAGACAACTGGACGCCCCTGATGCAGGCAACGAACGCTGGAAGTCTGCCCTTGGTCCAGGTGCTGCTGGCCGGGGGCGCTGATGCGAACGCGCAGAACGTGACGGGCGTCACACCGCTGATGCGGGCGGCGGCAAATGGCGTCCTGCCCTTGGTTCAGGCGCTCCTGACCGCCGACGCAGACGTGAACATCCAAAACGAAAATGGCGGAACAGCGCTCGCAATGGCGGCGGCGAAACCCGATAATCTGCCCGTGCTTCAGGCGCTTGTGGCTGCCGGAGCGAACGTGAATGCCCAAAGCAAAGATGGCATGACGGCGCTTCTCGAAGCCGCACGAAATCCCGCCAAGCTGCGAACCCTGCTGACTGTAAATCCCAACACGGACTTTAAGGATGAGCACGAACGGACAACGCTGATGCGGGCAGCGCGGGGCAACGACATTTTTGCAATCCAAGCGCTCTTGGCCGCCGGTGCGGACGTGAACGCCCGGGACCAAGACGGTGTGACCGCGCTAATGACAGCGGCTG
>CAMNHX010000040.1 GCA_946539945.1 uncultured Desulfobulbus sp.
ATTTTTGGCGTTGTTTCTACGACATAGCGCTTATCCGCCGCTCCTCCTATATCTGTCCATATATTTGTAAAGGTATATGCCGCAAAGTCGTCAATTCTTCGCATATATCGCAGGGCATTTTTTTGCGGCAAAAGCCTGTCGGCCATACCCAAACGCTTTATTCCTTCCTCATGTGTTTTCCAGCGTGTTTGCATGGTTGGCGTGAATACACGCCCCTGGCAATGCACTTTGAACCACGATGCCGCGCCTTCTCCCTTTTCTCTACCCATGCTTGCCGATTGTAATTGGTCAGGAGTAAATAATATGGCCCCGTTGGGCAAATTACCTGACTTTTCCTCTGGAGTTGCCGCCCGCCTTGTCCCATCAGCAAGTAAGATTCCGTTGTAATGCGCGGCACCATCGCCGCCTGCGATTTTCCCTTTATACAACTGCCTGTATTTACATAGTTCCTTTTGTTTTGCGAACCATACTATGTAATCAGCGACGCCAGACAGATAATCATTTGTTGCCGATGTTGTTTTTGTAACTGATATTTGCGCTATAAAATTCTCATCCCCAAAAATTTCATCCATCAAACACCGCACCCGATGCACATTCTCGTCCCCGATCTGCACGAACACGGAACCGGAATCCGTCAACAATTCCCGCGCCACGACAAGCCGGTCGCGCAGATAGGACAGATAGCTGTGGATGCCGTCCCGCCAGGTATCGCGAAAGGCTTTCACCTGTTCCGGCTCCCGGGTGATGTGTTCCGCCTTGCCGTCCTTCACGTCGCGGCTGGTGGTTGACCACTGGAAATTGCTGTTGAACCTGATGCCGTAAGGCGGGTCGATGTAGATGCACTGCACCTGTCCGCGCAGCCCCTCGCGCTCGGCAAGCCCGGCCATGACCTGAAGACTGTCGCCCAGAATCATGCGGTTCGACCAGTTCAGGTCATGCCGGTAAAATTCGGTTCTGTCCGCACCTTCGGGCAGGCCGTTGAAGTCGGCGAAGAGAGGGAGCTGTTCGGGTACGCCCTGGCCGGCGCGTTTCGTGCTTTCGCGCTTCAGGTCCTCGATCAGGGCTTTGGGATGCACCTTCTCCTGAATGTAGAGGGGCGCCGCCCGGACCTCCAGCGCGTCGTCCGCTGGGCCGTCCGGGCCATACTTGCCGCGCCAGACCAGTTGCGGGTCCAGGTCGGCGTTGCGGCAGGCGTAGGAGACGGCAACCGGCGCGATGTCTTTTTCCCGCGCCACGGCAGAAAGCTCTACAGTGGGAATGTTCGGGCGCTTGGCCTCGGTATGGGTGAGGGTTTCGATGTTCTTGGGGGCGGGTTTGGCTTTGGGGGGCATAGGCGTATTTTGGCGATTGTTGGTGTTATGGCCGCGAAGCAGCCTATTTCAAGGCCCCCGCTTTGAGGGGGCTGTCACAGCGACAGCCGTGACTGGGAGAGTGTTGAGCTTGCGGCGAGCGGGAAGACAGCTTTTTGGCGAAGTCCGGCGGGTTCCGAATCCTCATCACTCTGTTCCGCAAAACCTACGCAAACCTGATCAAATCTCTTCAAATTTGTCCAGGCTTGCTGTTTGCTTCCTGCTTCAATGAGTCGCTTTTGGAGACCATTGGGGCGCAGTTCATATTTCCATGCTTGCAGTTGTTTCATGGTGGAAAGGGGAGATCTGGTTTCTTTGTTTTGTGCAGAGGATTCCTCTCTCTGTAGGCGAAGACACGGGAAAAGGCAAGCTGGTTCGCGCTTTCCTTCCCCGCCCTGAAGCGCCGGGACTTGACGCGCAACCTGGTCAACGAAGGTCAGCGGGGGCGTCCGCAGGAGCTTCGACGATTGCGAGCGGCGCATCCGGCACGAGGCGAAAGTCGCGGCCCGTTCTGGTGATGGTTCCGGAAAGCTCCACCAGTTGCCTGGCCTCGTGCGCGGACAGGGCTTTTTTGTATTCCTCTTCGGGAAGCTCCACTTTGAGCAGGCGAGGGTGTCGCGTCATCAGATCCTTGACGGCAATTTCGCCGGAGGAGGCGGGGTCTTCCGAAGCCAGCCGGACGACGTAACCCCGCACCAGTTGGGCCTCTTCCTGCTCATGCCCCGAAGCCCTGATATATGCCGAGGCTTCGCGAATGAGGGGAATGTAACCGGAATCCACGCTGATGCGGGCCAGGGGGCGCGGTCGGCGGCGGTTGGCGGAATAGGTAATGCCGACTTCAATGTATTGGGGTTGCAGGCTGTCATACATGCCGGTGACGGCATCGCAGAGATTGCTTGTCAGTCCCTGCGGCGCGGCTTCGAGAAAATGCGCGGCATCGCGGTCAATTTCGCTGCGTTGGGCCGCCAGGTTCAAGGCTTCCAGGCCGCTTTGCAAGGTGGGCACAACCCTGCGCTCATAGGGTTCTTCCTCCGGCAGTTCGTCCAGCCTCCCTTGGATGTACAGTTCCGGAGCCACGGGCGCAAGCAATTGCAAAACAAAGCTGCCCTGCTCCGTCTTGCCGAAACGAACGCCTTCCATGAAGCGGTCGGCATCCTGGGGGCGGCGGCCAGGGTAGCTGCTCTTGTGGGTGGCGGCGGAGCAGGCGGCGGCGGCCAGCATATCCCGCGCTTTGGCCACAAACTCCACGCCGCGCATGAGGTTGAGCATCCCCTGCCGGGCGTCCTCCGAGACGTTGCGGATGCGGATGATGTCAAAGCCGCTACGAAGGATGTCTTCAACGATCAGCAGCTGCGAACGGTCTTCCGTTTTTTCCAGTTGCGCCAACAGTTCCGCCACGCGCATGGCGTAATCGGCGAAACGGGTTGACAGAGGCACAAGCAGTTCCGTTCTGCCGTATTGCCAGAAGGTGGCCTTGTCCGGCCATTCATCCGCCTTTTCCGCCCCCTTGCAGCGCAAATAGGCGAGAATTTGAGCGGGCGTAATGGTTTGCAGGGTTTCCCGGTCTGTAATATGCGCCCTCATGGTCGTTCTCCGGCGGCAATACGCCGCATGGTGGTTTTCAAAAACTCCACGGAAAAGATGTTGGCGTGCGGGATATGGACCCTGACGCTTGTCGTGTTGTCCCTGTCGGGCATTCCCTCAAGCGAATGCCAATACCCGCAATGGCGCAGGCAAAGCTTTTGTTCTGTCTGCTGCGTCCACGCGCTGATGTCTTCAGGAACGCGGACAACAACCAGCAGCCGGGGTACAATGGATTCAACGCGAAGATCGTTATAATTTTTTACTGACAGGTCAAAGGGAAAGGTGTCCTTGCCATTAGCCGTGTCCGCGCTCGTGCATTTGAGTTGTATTTCCAGTCGCGCCCGCGCATTTTCATCCATGCCGAGGCCAAGATCGATGCTGTCGTCATCAACCTTGTAGCTATAGGGATTGCAACCGGCCTGCGCCGAAATTGCCTGCACATAGGCCCGGCTGAATTCTTCCATTCGCATTGTCATGTGCATGAGATTGCTCCTTATTTCATTGCCCCGAAGGCCCCGCCGATCATCCCCTCCAGCGCCTGTTTCAGTTTCGCCTCTAGGTCGGTCTCCATGGTCCACACGCCGGTGAGTTCGGCAAAGGCCCAGCGGCCAAAGCTCTTCAGGTTGTTCACCCCGGGAATCCAGTATGTTTCCATGGTCTCCTTCTTCATCTTGGCGTCCTCGCCGCGATAGCCCTTGATCTCCACCACGAGGCGCAAGGGGTCTTGCGGGCCGCGTCCGTCATCAACCAAAAGCAGGAAATCCGGTACATAATCGTGTTCCTTGCCTTGGTATATGTAGGGGACTGCAAAGCCCAGATTCTGGTTCTTCACGTAGGAGAGCACCCGGGGATGGGCTTCGACAACACGGCAGAACTCGCCTTCCCAGCCACTGTCCAGCACGCACCAGTTGAGGTGACATTTGCGGGCATCGGTCTGCCAGAGCTGGGGCTTGGAGGTAAGGAAATGCACATGCCGGGTGGACCCCTCCGGGGTATAGGGATCGAGAATGGCAAGAACAGGCGGCTCTTCGGTCTCTTCGTCTGCCTGCCGGAGTGCGGCGCGGTTCACGGCGGCATGGATTTTCTCGCAGGCCATATCTGCCAGACGCAGGTTCAGCAGCATGGCCGGATAGGTTCCGCCCTCGCAGACCAGCCACTGGTCCAGCCACTCGCGCACGAAGTTTTTCAGCTTGCCGAAGAGGTACAGCTTGGGATTGCCCTCCCTGTCCAGATGCTTGCTGTGCAGGTAGTGGTTGGTCAGGTGGGCGATGAGCGCGGAAGGCCGCATCTCCTTGCTGTCCATCACCTTCACAGTGACGGTCTCGCCGATGATGCCCGCCATCAGGGCTTCAGTGGGGCCGACCAGGGCCGGGTTCAGCACGAGGCGGGAATCCTCGGTGAAGTCAGGTTGAGGTGGCCGCTCCTTGGGCCATTCCACCCGGTAGCCGGCAATCCGGGGAAAACGAATCTCCAGATGGTCGCGCTCCGGGCGCACGGCCCGCACATGCACGGTCCGGCGCGGTTTGACCGGCGTGACCTTGACCGCCTGGGCGGTGAAGTCAAAGGGAATGCCCATTACGTCGGCGTATTCCGTGTCAAACAAGCCTTCCTTGTTCAGCTCGTAGTTTTGGCGGCGCAGTGCCCGGCCAATGACCTGCTCGCACAAAAGCTGGGTACCAAAAGCCCGCACGCCCAGCACGTGGGTGACGGTGTTGGCGTCCCAGCCCTCGGTGAGCATGGATACGGACACCACGCAGCGGATGGACTCGCCCAGGGTGTTCGGCTTGCCCACTGTGTTCATCACCTCGCGCAGGAGAGCGCTGTCGTCCGGGGCCTTGCCCTTGCGCAGTTCGTCGGCCAGGGGGCCACCGCGCTTCAGGGCTTCGGTCCGAAAGCGTTCGATGGCCTCGGCATGGGTCTTGCGGAAGTCGTCTGGCAGCTTTTCGCCGGATTCGAGTTGTTCGCTGTCAATGAGCAAGGTGCGGGCGCGGGCCAGGGCATTGCCGTTCTCGTCAAAGTTGCGGAACAGCTCGAAGCGGCCCTGATGGAAAGACCCGTCCGCCCCCACATAGCCGGATACGAAATCATAAAGCAGCTTGGAGGTGGAGGTGTTGTTGCACACGATGATGAAGCAGGGCGAAACGTCCATGTTTTCTTTTTGCCACTCCGCGAACTCGGTTTCATAGTGACCGTAGAGGGCCTTGAGGGCATTTTGCAGCAGGGTGGGCAGGCGCTGCGGATCAAGGTCCCGGCTCTTGCCGCGTCCGGCCTTGGGCATATCTGACCGGATGTTTTTCCAGAGGTCGAGGAATTTGGGCATCTCGTCGCCGGGAATGTTGTCAGCCACCGGCACGCGGGGCAGCTTGACTACCCCGCACTCAATGGCATCCATGAGGGAAAAGTCGCTCATGGTCCACGGAAACAGCGTGCCTTCGGCGTAGCCGGAACCGCGCAGGAAGAAGGGGGTAGCCGAAAGGTCATAGACGCGGCCCAGCCCCAGTTTTTTTTGTGCGCTTTTCAGCCCGTTGATCCACAGGCGGGCCGCCTCGTTGTTGGCCCTGGCCTCGCCCGTGGCCTCGGACTTGTTCTCGCCCTCCTGAAGGACAAGGTCTTCCTTGGCGCTTTCCGGTCGCTCCTGATAGCAGTGGTGGGCCTCGTCGTTGAACACGACGATGTTTTTCAGGTTCATCAGCCCGGCCATGACCCTTTGCAGCATCTGGCCTTCCGGCTCCAGGCTGTCCGGAGCCTTGCCGCAAGGGCCTTGCAGGAAGGAGCGGTTGCCTTTGGAAAGCTCAAGTATCTCGCGCCGCCGGAAGGCATGGTAGTTGGTGATGACGATGCGGGCTTGCTGCATGTTGGGCAGCATGTCCTGCGGAACCAGTTCTCGCTCACGGTAGTAGTTGTCCGCGTCGTTGGGCAGGAGCACGCGGAGCCGATCCCGGATGGTGATGCCCGGCGTGACCACCAGAAAGCCTTTGGAGAAACGGTTGCTGCCCGGATGCCGGACCGCGTTGAGGGTCTGCCAGGCGATGAGCATGGCCATGACCGTGGTCTTGCCCGCGCCTGTGGCGAGTTTGAGGGCCAAGCGCGGCAGGCCGGGATTGGCGTCCTTGTTCGCGTTTTCCAGATGGTTGAGGAATTTTTCGCCTCTTTTGCCTGCCTTGGGCGCAACCTCGTGCAGCCAGATGGCTGTTTCCACAGCCTCCAACTGGCAGAAAAAGGGACGGTACAAAGAAAACTGGTGCTGCCGCCAGTACTTGAGCAGGCGGGCGGTCTCCGGCGTCACCCTCCAGTCGCGGGAATCAGGCAGGGTGCGCCAGCGGGCTACGGTCTCGCGCAGTTCGTTGATCAGGGCAGTGAGTTCGTATTGCCGCTCGCCCTGGGACAGTGCCTCGGCGGTGGCGTTTTCCGGCAGTTTGAGCTGCCTTGCTGTCCGCATTTTCGATTTGGGAATCGGCGAAATGAAACTGGCCGGACGGCGGAAGTCCTTGATGCGCTGGGTCGGTCGGCCCTCGCTGTCCAGCTCCCAGTGCCGGGCCGGACATTCGTAGGGCGAGTTCAGAATCGGGTGTTCGTAGAAGCGATTACTCATTGTTCGTTTTCCAAGCAGGGGGAGAGTGGGGAAAGAGGCAAGCCATCGTACCATACAATTCGGGATGATCCAGAGTGGGAAAGGCTTTGCAAGGTTCCCTGGTATCCGCTCGAATCCGCTCTCTGTCGCCCATGCGCTTGTTTTTTGGAGTACAGCACGCTGAATCTTCCGGGTTTGGGACGCGCTTACATCAAGAGGTCGTCCAAAAATTCCGAAGCCGGGTCCACGCCGCAGACCAGCAAGTGGTCGCGGGCGCGGGTGCAGGCGACGTAGAGCAGTTGGCGTTCAGTGTTGTACACCTCGTCCAGGTCTGCGGCGTCGCCCATCTCCTCGATGCGCTGTTGGGAGGGAATGACTTCGGCGTCACAGGCTATGACCGCCACAGCGGAAAATTCCAGACCCTTGGCCAGGCGCATGACCGCAACCACAGCGCTGTCTTCGGGAATATCCATGTCGTCGGTCAGAACGATGAAGGCGATGCCAGCCTGCTTGAGTGCGGCCTCGGCCCGGGGAATTTCCGCCTCTGAACGGACAAAGACCGCAGTTTCGCGTGGAGCTACCCCCTCGTTCCGGCGTGCGGCCAGCCACGCGGCCACGGTCACGCCTTCCTCCTCAAAAGAGGCGAAGGTGCGGACCTGCGGCGGCGGACCGTTGAAGGCGGAAATCGGATTGTCGCGGCGTTCTGCATTGCCGTCCGCATCGTGCAGTTCAGCGTCCAGCAGCTTGTCTGCCTGACTGCGAATCTGGTGCGAGGTGCGGTAATTGACCCGCAGGGTAAAGGAGCGACCGCGAATATCCACGCCCAGCGATTTCCACGAGAAGGGCAACTGGAAGATACGCTGGCCCAAGTCACCGCAGAAGCAGAGGGCATCTGGTCGGCTTGCGCCAGAAAGGCCCAAGGCAGCCACGAAGCGCAGTTGCGCGTAGCTCAAGTCCTGGGCCTCGTCCACGATGATGCAGTCAAAGGGAGGCTGTTCGGCATTGGCCAACAGGGCGGCCAGGCGGGTGTAGAGGGCCGCTTCAGTGGACAGCCTCTCGTCGGCAAGTCGCTGGTTCACGCGCTCGAACAGGCCCCACAGGGTCTGTCTGCGCTGTTCGGACAGCCGGGTTTTGCGGCCCAGGCGCGGGGTGGTCCGGTAGGCTTCCCATGAATTCAACTGGCGGGCGTCCACCAGTTCCGCCCATTCGGCGTACAGAAAGCGCTCGGTGTAGCCGGTCAGGCCAAGCCTCTCCGCTTCCTTGCGCAGGATCTCTCGGATGCGCTCCTCTGTCGCGAGAGTCGCGCCGTCGGCCTCTTCCCTCGCCCGCAGGCGGAACAGACGCCGGGCCTGGTCCGTAAGCGCCCGCACGTCGATCCGCTCGGCCAGTTTCGGCTCGTGGGCCAGGAGGCAGTCCAGTTTGTTCTTCAGGGCACGGGCCAAGGGATCGCTCAAGGTGGTGAGGAGGATGCGGGCCTCCGGATACGTGCGGGCCAGATGCGCGGCCCGGTGCAGGGCCACCACAGTCTTGCCCGTGCCAGCGGAACCGCAGATTTTGACCGACCCCTTGAAGAGACCTTCCGCATACTTGCGCTGTTCCGGGTGCAGGAAGACCAGCCATTTCTCCCACGGATATTCCAGGGCGCGTTGCAGTTCCTCGGCACTGCCCATGAGGCGGAAACGACGCTGGGCGTCCGGGTGTTGAAAGGCTTCCGGGGAAAGGTCGTCCGTTGCGGACGCAACGGGGCGCGTTTCAATGGGCTTGCGCGGGCTATGGCCCAAGGCCAGGTCCAGCAGAGCCTCGCCTGCCTCTGCTGGAAGGCGCGTTGCCAAATCCAGCAGGGCGTCCTGATCGGCAAGTGCCCGCACAGCGGGCAGCCATTCTGGGGGCAGGCCGTAACCGAGCAGCAGGTCATCAGAGAGAGACGCGAAGAGCAGCGGGGCGGCGGTTGTTCGCGCTTTGGTCACGGTTTGCACGACTTCCCGGATTTCCACCACTTCCACCAGTTGGGCCGCTCCGGTCTTGGGGTGGACTTCCAGCTTGCGGTTGGCAGCCCAAGCGTAGGCTTTGTCGTGGTGATCCGTATAGCAGAACAGCAGACTGTCTTCTGTCCGGTGTACAATGATGCGCAGATCCATGCCGACAGAGAGCGACCAGAAACGCTTGTCCCGCGCACGGTCTAGCTTGTGGAAGCGCAGGCCGGGATGGGATGGATTCACCTGGGCGTCAAAGGCGGTCTGCTTGACCAGCTTCTGCTCCTCGCCGGTGAGGCGAGCCAGGCTGGCGGTGAAGGTGTCGGCGATGCGAAACTCCATTACGATCCTCCTTTCTTGTCACCGGCAAGCGCCTCCAGCGCACGCAACCCATTGATCATGGCGTCATCCACCAGAAGACCCAGGGAGATGATGAGCGCACCCAAAGA
>CAMNHX010000041.1 GCA_946539945.1 uncultured Desulfobulbus sp.
CCCCCACTGCCTTCTTCGGGAAACTATGCACTATTGCGGTTTTATGTTCCAGCATTGCCTGAACTGCTTTCTCCATTGAAGCCCGTACCGGGTCAAGGTCCAGTCTGGAATAGATTGCAGTAGCACTCTGGCTCTTGTGGTTCAGACTCTTTCCTATAATAGGCAAGGATGCTCCAGTAATAGCCTGCCAACTTCCGAAGGTACGGCGCAAGTCGTGAATCCTCACTCCCTCAATTCCCGCCCGTTCACAAATCCGTTTCCATGCACTCTTGGGTTCTGCGAAATGTAATGTTTTGCCATGCCCCGGAAACACAAAGGGATTTAACAGCTTTTCCTTGTTCTTTGCTGTAATCCTTCGTTGCAAAAGTTCAATTATGTCCTGAACCAATGGCACGGATTGCGGGGTTCCATTCTTTGTGTGAGGAATCCTCCAAATAGCTGATTCAAAATCTATATCAGCCCACTTCATTTCCAACACATTCGCTCGGCGTGCTCCGGTAAGGAGTGCAACAAGGAAGAAGTCTCTTGCGGTCTCGTTCTGTTCCTCTTCCAATGCTGCAAAGAGTCGATGCAATTCATCTCCAGAAAGGAAGCGCTCTCTTGCCTGTTCCTTGTGCCGCCGAACACCCAAGCACGGGTTCTCTTGCAGCAAACCCCATTCAATAGCTCGGCCAAAAATAGAGCTAATCAGGGCAAGAACACGATTGCCGTATGCGGGATGCCCGGTTTTTGCCAAACGTGTATGCACGGCCAGAATGTCATCCCGTGTGATAGCAGACACCTTCTTTGCACCAAGGACGGAAAGATGGTTTCTGTATGCCAGTTCATCATCCTTCCAAGAACGCTTGTTCGGCCTTGAATGCCGCTCCATGTACATTGCGAACAAATCAGCGAAGCTCATTTCCGTCTTTGCGCGGGCTTCCGCTTCCCTTTGCTGGCGCTTCTTTTTGTTTGGGTTCACCCCATCGAACTCCATGCTGGTCTTTGCCTGCCTTGCCAGTATGCGGGCATTCTCCACGGTCAGAGTCGGCCAGTCCCCCAGAGTAACACGTACCGCCTTGCCCTGAAACTTCTTGCGAAGCTGAAAAACTCTCTTTCCCGTAGCAGAGACGCATAACAGTAAGCCGGTCTCTTCCGTATCCGCAACAAATACCCGTCCACAGGTCGGGGGTTGCAAGTCGTTTATAAATGCCTTTGTGAACCTGCCCTTGAGAGTAGCCATTTTTCCATCCTGCTGTTTTGACTGGTTTTTTTTCGTGTGCAGTGACTCATTTTGAGTCACCTATGAGTCACCCACTGTGTACACTTCCGACACTTTCCAACACTGCCTGTCAACTTCAGCATATCAGGAATGCCTTGATTTTCAAGGATTTTTTATCCCCCTCTCCTCTTTGGCTCTATCTGTCCTACGGACTACGAATCCGTAGGTCGGGAGTTCGAATCTCTCCTGGTGCGCCAGTAAATTCAGGCACTTACGGGGGTAGCCCTGTAAGTGCCTTTTTTTACAGTCAATGTCCCAGATTGCGCAGTTCCTCTTCCACGCTTTGCAGATTCCGCTGGACCTTGCTTTCCAGTCCAGCCTGCGGATACTTGTCCAGAACCTCCTGAAGCGCACTTTTGGACTCCTGAAGCAGGCGGAGACGGCTGGTTCGGTCCTGCGCCTGCATGGCTTGGACAAAAAGCTCGGCTGCCTGCTCACGCCGGGCATTGCCCGCAAGCGAGGCAGCCTCCTTCATACGCTCCAGGGCCTGCGCTTCCAGAGTGGTCCCCTTGAGCGTGCCCAGGGTACTCAACGCGGCGTCGTAGTCCTTGCTGTTCATCTGGGCAAGAGCGCGCTCATACTGCTCTTTCAGGGTCTGCTCACGGGCCGCGATCTGCTCCTGACTCAAGGGCGCGTTCTGCGCACTGGTCTGGCCCTCCTGCGCCCCCTGAACAGATGCCTGACCTTCACCAGGCTCTTCCTCCTGTTCTGTGCTGGCGGGTGGGGCAGGTGCTTTGCCACTGGTCTTCTGGATGATGTCATTCACGTTGGCCACCAACCGGGAGGCTGGATAGTCCTGTAAAAAGCGTTCTGCCTGCGCTGCCACCATGTCACCATCCCGCCCCGGACTGTAGGCCAGATAGCTGCGCACCAGAGAGGCATAGGCAGACAGTTCTTCGCCGCTGGCGTTTTGCTGCTCCAAAACGGCAAGCTGACGTTGGGACCAGGAGTCGTTTTGCCCGCCAGGCAGGCTGGAGAGCTTGCCGTAGTGCTGCCGGGCCGCCTGATAATCGCCCTTGCCAAAGGCCAGATCACCCCGCAAACGCACCACATCCGCCTCCAGCGGATCGTTTTGTGGGGCCAGTTCCGCGTCCAGTTCGGCCAGCACACGGCCTGCTTCGTCAAACTGGTAATTTTTCAGCAGTGCCTGCCCGTACTGGAGCGTGGTGGCAGGAGCAGGCCGCTGTACGCCGGTCCATTCCCTATGGTAGCGCGAGATGACCCGGGGATAATCGCCAGCGGCAAAGGCTTCGGCAATCTGCGCATCCGGAGCCGCATGGGCAGGTGCGACCAGAGGCTGGTCCGAGTCAGGCTGGATCGGTGTGGGGGATTGCTCGCCCGGTGGTTCAATCGGAGAGGCGGGTTGATAGTCGCCATTTTGCAGGTCAGCAATCAGGCGGTTGCACTTGCCTTCCAGAAACTGCATATCCTGCTGGTTGACGCGCTGCAAGGCGGTGTTGGCCATATTCTGCGCCCGGTCCATATTGGTTTCTGCCAGAAGCTTCTTGTGCAGGGAGTCATAGCCCGTGAGGATATCCAGGAGCTGGGATTTGCACAGGGCCAGTTGCTCCATCTGGGCGCTGGGGATCATCATGGAGGAAGGGCTGTTTTCTATTTGCCTGACCTCGTTCAGACGCTCCTCATACGAGCGGATGCGGGTGGTGATGGTGTTCAGGGCTGGTTGAACGAGATCAGGCCGGGAAAGTTCCGGTCGCGGCTCACTGCCGGGATAGGCAGGAACTGGTGGGTAAACCGTGCGAGGTTCGGGTACTACACAGGCGGTCAGGAGCAGAGCGCTCAAGGCTGCTGCGCAGAAAAAGGGCGATTTGCCGGGTTGCCGTTGTTGTGCCATGCCTCAACCTGGTTGCTGTTGCGGAAAGCGGAGCGGGCTGCCCCGCGACGACAGCCCGCATCTTATTCACCTTGCCTGTAAAGGACAAGCCTCAAGTGCCCGGTGCAAAGTGTGTTGTACCATGCTGCTGCATGGTTTCCAGCAACCCCTTGCAAATGTCAGCAGTGAAACCCTTGGGCGATGTACCGGTTCCGCCAACGGCTCACCGTTTGTTGCGTGACCTTGTTGAGAGCCGCTGTTTCAGCAAGGCTTTTGCCCTCCATACAGTGAAGGACAATTTGCACTTTCAGACATTACCCTGCCGGTTGGCTCCTGTTTTTCAGGAGATGTTTGAGCCGCAAACGTTCCTCTTCCGAAGCGATGATTTGTTGTGTCGGGCGTCCCATCGGGTATTTCCTCTTTTCCGGGAAAAATGGAGTTTTATATTGGTAATTTTGCAACGAGTAGTCCGTCACCCTTAAAGGTTTGCGAAATCTCTCAACAGGAGTGTTCACTCACTCTTTGAACGTTTTCCAGATAGTGCCACGTTTAGCTGTTACAGAGTACTAGTGGCATACACCGTATCCCACTCTGCCGTGTCACCATGCATCAGTGCAGAGGCAGGGAGATTCGGAAAGGCAAAGGTTCGCCGCTGGTGCGGTACTGTCCCTGTAAAGCCAAAAGACAGGCGTCCTTGCCTTCATCCCAAAGAAAACCCTTGCCCTGCGCCCAAAAGTTCTTGCTTTGGGCTTTGAATTCCGGCAGTTCCCATGAAGCAGGGAGGGCTTCACCTATCGCCTCCTTGAACCGTGCATGCACAGTAAAATCCTGCTGTCTGGCCAGGAAACGGGTCTCCCGGCCAAA
This sequence comes from uncultured Desulfobulbus sp., assembly GCA_946539945.1. Lineage (GTDB taxonomy): Bacteria > Desulfobacterota > Desulfobulbia > Desulfobulbales > Desulfobulbaceae > Desulfobulbus. The sequence goes on from CAMNHX010000041.1 coordinate 3,957, forward strand.
GCCAAGTTGACTGATCCGGGCCGCGCATTCGGCCTCGGACGGCGCTACGCCCGATTTGGAGAAGGAAAAGGCAAGCTGGGAAGTTCCCCCCAAATGCACACCACTGGGCATCCGCCCCGCTGCCCGCAGCAGAAAGTCCAGAATCGAGCCATCCAGCGAGCCATTCAACACAAGGGCGGTGGCCGTATTTCGACGCCCCCGGCTTTGCAGGGCCAGTCCGCCCTTGAGCCTGGCCTGTGCCCGTTCAGACTGGAGCAGAAAGGGCTGCAGCAAAAGACTGCGCTCTCCAGGCGAAAACCAGGCCTGATCGCCAGCCTTGGCCAGCAGCGCAGGCAGGGCATTGTCCAGCGTCAAGGCAGGGCTTGCAGGCTGACTGGACGGGGAGGGGGTACGGCCCTTGCGCCCCTTTTTGCCACTGCCTGGCGTCTTTGCTGCTGGCGCAAGCGCTGCCTCGCCCACAGCCAGATTCAGGTGGGCAGCGGCAAAGGTGCTGGCACTTGCTCCCTTGCCGATTTTGAAGTCTGGCCATCGGACCGTCGCCTGACCAGTACGTATTTCATGTCTGCCGTCCCGAATCTTGGCCTCCAGATTCAGGTCCATGATGCCGCTGGCCTGTACTGCTTGCAGGGCAGGGAAAAACAGACCGAGAACAGGCTGGATTCGGGCAAGCTGGACCTCGCCTTTCAGAGTGTAGCCTCCTGTTTTGCCGTCTCTGCCCAGTTCCTGCGCGTCGAGCTTCAGGGTACAGGGCCAGGACTCAAGCGCCATCTGTCCTGTTCCCCGGCCTGTACCGGGCTTGTGCGTACCACTGGCCTTGAGGCTGAAGGGATGCGCGGACAGCAATACGCTGTGATCCTTGCCGTTTTCCAAGGAAAAGTCCCGGATAGTCAGGCGGAGTTCATCCTGATTGCCTCCCCCAGCCCCGGATATGCTGTTGACGGCAAGCGTCATGGCTCCTCCTGCGATCAGGGGTATCTGGACAAGCTGCCCCAAATCCCGACTGATCGCGCTCAAGTCAGCATCAGCCTGCAAGGAAAAGGTCCCGCCCTGACCTCGCTCCACCTGAAAGGAAGCGTATGAGCCGCTCCCCTGCGCTTTTCGCCATTGCGGACCTGCGTTGGCAAACAGAACTTCGACGATCAGGTTCAGCGGAGCTTTCCAGACAAAGGATTGGCTGCCCCGGCTGCCCTGAATTTCTGTGAGCAGGCAGTCCAGCCGGACAGGTAAACTCTCCGGCCTGCCCGCTGCTGCGGCGCTGCACTGCAAGCCGCCTGACGTAACCCTGGCATCCGGGCGAAGTCCCAGCCGCAGCCGCAGACCCTCGCTGATCAGGGGCAGGTCCAGTTTGGCTGAAGCTGCGACTTCGGTTTTGCCCTTCAGGCGGGATCCGCGCAGATGCAGGGTGAGCAGCGGCGAATCCAGGTTGAGTTGTTCAACCCGCCACTGCTGATCCTCCAGTTCCCGCCCTTTGAAGTGCAGGCTGGCTTCGGCAAGCGGAATCCGCTGTTCGCCAGCAGACAGGGCGGGCAGAAGCAGGTCACGCAAAAAAAGCGAGCCTTCGGCCAGAAAGACACCGTCCACATCGCTCATCAAACGCCAACTGCCCGTGGCCGTGCCGCCGGACTCAAGAAAGAGATCCGGCGCAAAGGGCAGGGGCGGCAGGGAGGATACGGGAATTTCCTTCAAGGTCAGAGTGTTGGTGGTCAAAAGCGTCTGAACCTTGCCGCCTTCTGGCGGCGCGTTCACAAAGCCTTCGGCGTGCAGGTCATAGTCTCTGCTCTTGTTGGCACTGGCCTTGAGCGTGTAGCGCAGGGACCCGTTTTCCAGCCCCGCATCCATCCCGGCCTGCTCAAAGAGGGGAAAGACCCTGCCACCTTGCTCAACCTGCACCTGTCCATGCCGTACCCGTAACTGCAAGCTCTTGCTGTTCCACCAGCGAACCAGCCGACTCTTGCCGCCTGCCTTCCCGGAATCTGGCGTGCGCAGCCTTTCGGGGCGTAGGGTAAGCAGAGGATTGCTCACTTCAATGTCACCCAGGGTTCCTGGCGCGAGCAGCAAGGACAAAAGGCCACGATTGTTTCCCGCTTCCTGACTTTCCAGAGTCACAAAGCCCTGCTGGCTCTGGTAGCGGAGATTCTGGCAGCGCAGACCGGAAAACCAGCCAAAGGAGCAGGAGTCAGCGGACAGGTTCCCGGAAAAACGGTTGCCTATGCTGGAGAGCACCAGGTTGTGCAGACCGGGGGCGGAGAGTATCCAGGGCAGAAAGGCCAGGAGTGCTGCGAGGCAGAGCAGGACAGGGGCAAGAGCAGGACGACGGCGTGAACGTGGCTTCATGGGCAATGCGGCAAGGAACAGTCGGATCAGGCAAATTCAAAAGCAGCGGGCCACAGCCTCTGGCAAGGGCAGGTCAAGCGTCTCGCCCCCCCAGTGAAGCTTGGTGCGCAGAATGTTGAAGTAGCTTTTCCAAGGAGAGCTGACCAGAAGCAAGGGACGGGCAGCCCGGTGGATCAGCAGGTAGTCGTTTTCCGTGATGCGCCAGCGCGGTTCACCATCCGCAAGGACCAGCGCATCTGCCGGGGCCAGGGGATGAGCGCTGATACGGGTTTCACTGTCCAGGAGTACCGGACGGGAACTCAACATGAAGGGGCAGATGGGCGTGAGCAGCAGACTGTTCAACTCGGCGTGAACCAGGGGACCGCCTGCTGCCAGACTGTAGGCTGTGGACCCGGTGGGTGTGGCAACGATCAACCCGTCAGCCTTGTAGGTGGCGATGTACTCCCGGTCTGCCCAACAGCGCAGATGGAGCAGGGCAGCAGCGCCCTCCTTGACAATGACCACCTCGTTCAGGGCCAGGACCGGTTCGGAAAGGACGCCAGTACTGCCGTTGATCAGGGTCGCAGTGAGCATGACCCGCTCTTCTATGCGGTACTCGCCAGCCAGAATCATGTTGATGGTTTTGTACAGCTCGGCAACTTCAACTTCAGTGAGAAAACCCAAGTTGCCCATGTGGACGCCCAGAACTGGCTGGCCGTGCTGGTTGGCTGCTTCTGCGGCGTGCAGCAAAGTGCCGTCACCGCCCAGCACGATCAGCAGGTCCATGGCTGGATCCACCTGGTTGAGCGCTGCAGAGGCAATACCCTGCTGTTTCAGCCAGGTCCGCAGTTCAAGCCCTTTCTGTTCAGCCGCCGGACTGTCGGGCCGGACCAGAATGCCTGCAAAGCGCAGGTTCATGCGCCCAATTCCCGTGAACGTTCACTGGCCCTGCACACTGCCTCCATGACCAGACCCCGGAATGCGCCCTGTTCCAGCGCCTGGATGCCGGCAATGGTCGTGCCTCCGGGCGAGGTGACCCGGCCCTTCAGCAGGGCCGCGTGTTCCCCGCTTTCCAAGGCCAGTCTGGCGCTGCCGTACAGGGTTTGCAGGGCAAGGCGCTCTGCCTGGGGCCGGGGCAGTCCGGCCAGTACACCGCCATCGATCAGGGCCTCGAGAAAGAGGAAAACATAGCCGGGGCCGCTGCCGCTCAAACCGGTCACTGCGTCAAGCTGGCTTTCCGGTACTTCCACGCTCTGGCCCACAGCGTCAAAGAGCGCCCGCGCCAAAGCGCAATCCTCTAGAGTGGCGGAAGCATCCGGGCTGAAGGCCGTGGCGCCGGCCAGAACCAGGGCTGGAGTATTGGGCATGGCCCGGATCAACCTTGCCTTGTCGCCAGCGAGACGGCGCAGGACTGGCAGGGAAACCCCGGCCATGATGGAGAGAAGCAGGTGTTCTTCTGTGAAGTGGGGTGCGCAGTCGGCAAGGGCCTGGGCTGCGACCTGCGGTTTGACCGCAACCAGAAGAGTACGGCTCTGGGCGCAGAGTGCAGCCGCATCCGCAACCACTCGCACGCGGTAGCGCTCCTGCAGGAGAGCCAGCCGCTCCTGACTGGGGTCCTTGACAAAAACCTGTTCCGGGGTCAGCAATTTGGCGGTCAAAAGCCCGCGAATCAGGGCTTCGGCCATCTGGCCGCCGCCGATGCAGCCCAGTGCGGAAAGAGCCAACATGGATGCTTCCTTGTGCAAGAGAAGGGGGCTACCCGCAGTCCAAGAGACCCGGGGAAAAGCCTTACAGGCGAGGGTTGTCGGCAAGCACGGTATTGCCGTGATGAGGTGTGGGTTCAGAGTCTTCCCGGCGCACCAGAATGGGGTGACCACATTTTGGGCAAGTAAAGCGCGCCTTGACACCCTTCATCTGGTGTTCGTCCACGTTATATTTTTTTGCACATTCTTCACAGATGACCAGCATGATTTCAGCCTCGCCAGTGTTCTGTCTGTTGATGGTTGCGCCTGCTCCCAAGGCTGGAGGGCGGCGATCCTGTGCGCTCTTTGTCCGCAGTCTGGCACGGACGGTGAACACGGGGACATACAATATGACAGAACCAGAGATGTGACAAGCGGACAGCCAAGTTCTTTCCCTTGGACTACTCGCCAATGATTTTGACCAACACCCGCTTTCTGCGCCTGCCGTCAAACTCGCCGTAAAAGATGCGCTCCCAGGTCCCGAAGTGCAGTCTGCCCTTGGTGACGGCCACCACCACTTCCCGCCCCATGACCTGCCGCTTCATGTGGGCATCGGCGTTGTCCTCAAAGCCGTTGTGGCGGTACTGGCTCACCGGTTCATGGGGAGCCAGGCGCTCCAGCCACTGTTCATAGTCATGGTGCAGACCTGGCTCGTCATCGTTGATGAAGACCGAGGCTGTGATGTGCATGGCATTGCACAGCAAAAGCCCTTCCTGAATGCCGCTTTCCTTCAGACATTCCTCCACCTGGGGCGTAATGTTGACAAAGGCCCGACGGGTGGGAACCTCAAACCACAGTTCCTT